>NZ_JALQDD010000019.1:0-102469 GCF_023631405.1 Caballeronia sp. GAWG2-1 | reverse complement strand
AAAGGTAAATTCGAGCGGACCAAGCCGCACGTGAACGTGGGCACGATCGGTCACGTTGACCACGGCAAGACCACGCTGACGGCAGCGATCACGACGGTGCTGACCAAGAAGTTCGGCGGCGAAGCGAAGGCATACGACCAGATCGATGCAGCGCCGGAAGAAAAGGCACGTGGTATCACCATCAACACCGCGCACGTCGAGTACGAAACGGCTAACCGCCACTACGCACACGTCGATTGCCCGGGCCACGCTGACTATGTGAAGAACATGATCACGGGCGCGGCGCAGATGGACGGCGCAATTCTGGTGTGCTCGGCCGCTGACGGCCCGATGCCGCAAACGCGTGAGCACATCCTGTTGGCGCGTCAGGTCGGCGTGCCTTACATCATCGTGTTCCTGAACAAGTGCGACATGGTGGACGACGCCGAGCTGCTCGAACTCGTCGAAATGGAAGTGCGCGAGCTTCTGTCGAAGTACGACTTCCCGGGCGACGACACGCCGATCATCAAGGGTTCGGCCAAGCTGGCGCTGGAAGGCGACACGGGCGAGCTGGGCGAAGTGGCGATCATGAATCTGGCCGACGCGCTGGACACGTACATCCCGACGCCGGAGCGCGCAGTGGACGGCGCCTTCCTGATGCCGGTGGAAGATGTGTTCTCGATCTCGGGTCGCGGCACGGTGGTGACGGGTCGCGTGGAGCGCGGCGTGGTGAAGGTTGGCGAGGAAATCGAAATCGTCGGTATCAAGCCGACGGTGAAGACGACTTGCACGGGCGTGGAAATGTTCCGCAAGCTGCTGGACCAAGGTCAAGCGGGCGACAACGTCGGTATCCTGCTGCGCGGCACGAAGCGTGAAGACGTGGAGCGTGGCCAGGTTCTGGCCAAGCCGGGTTCGATCACGCCGCACACGCACTTTACGGCTGAAGTGTACGTGTTGAGCAAGGACGAAGGCGGCCGCCACACGCCGTTCTTCAACAACTACCGTCCGCAGTTCTACTTCCGTACGACGGACGTGACGGGCTCGATCGAGCTGCCGAAGGACAAGGAAATGGTGATGCCGGGCGACAACGTGTCGATCACGGTGAAGCTGATTGCACCGATCGCCATGGAAGAAGGTCTGCGCTTCGCTATCCGCGAAGGCGGCCGTACCGTCGGCGCAGGTGTGGTTGCCAAGATTATCGAGTAAGAGCCAGAAATCTCTCGGTAGTCTGTAGTTTTCGGGGTCGGCGAAACCGTCGACCCCAAATGGTTTAGGGGTATAGCTCAACTGGCAGAGCGTCGGTCTCCAAAACCGAAGGTTGGGGGTTCGATTCCCTCTGCCCCTGCCAAATTATTGCGCCAAGTGGCGCTGCTTAAGGTGTTATGGCGAATCCTTCCGTCGAAACTGTAAATACTTCCGGCGACAAGTTGATGTTGGTGGCGGGCGTATTGTTGGTCTTGGCCGGGTTCGTGGGTTTCTTCTGGCTGTCAGGCCAAGAGTGGTACGTCCGCGGCGCAGCGCTGGCTGTTGGTGTCATCGCGGGTGTCGCAGTCGGCCTCCTCTCGACGCCGGGCAAGGGCTTCATCGCCTTCGCGAAAGACTCCTATAAGGAAGTCCGCAAGGTTGTCTGGCCCACCCGCAAGGAAGCAACGCAAACGACCCTCGTGGTCTTCGCGTTTGTTTTAATCATGGCCATCTTCCTTTGGCTTAGCGATAAGTCGATCGAATGGGTGATTTTCTCGGCGATTCTGGGTTGGAAATGATATGAGCGATACTCCGGCATCCCCGAGCGGAAAACGTTGGTATGTGGTGCACGCCTACTCCGGAATGGAGAAGAGCGTGCAACGTGCGCTTCAGGAGCGTATCGACCGAGCAGGCATGCAAGATCAGTTCGGTCAAATTCTCGTCCCGACCGAAGAGGTGGTTGAGGTCAAGGGCGGTCACAAGTCGGTTACTGAGCGTCGTTTCTTCCCCGGTTACGTCCTGGTGGAAATGGAGATGACGGACGAAACCTGGCACCTGGTGAAGAACACTGCAAAAGTCACCGGCTTTGTTGGTGGAGCGCGCAATCGTCCGAGTCCCATCTCGCCGCGTGAAGTCGAAAAGATCATGTCGCAGATGCAGGAAGGCGTCGAAAAGCCTAGGCCCAAGACGTTGTTCGAAGTTGGCGAGATGGTTCGAGTGAAGGAAGGTCCTTTCACCGACTTCAACGGCAACGTCGAAGAAGTGAATTACGAAAAGTCCCGAGTCCGTGTGTCTGTCACGATTTTTGGGCGCTCGACGCCGGTCGAACTCGAGTTCGGTCAGGTCGAAAAAGTTTAAAAAGTTTTATCGCGTGAGGCCTTTGGGTTCTCGCGCGATTTTGCGCTTACAGTCCGCGTAATGGCTGTTGAGGAGCGTCAGTAGGCATCGTTGTTGAACGCGCGCTATCACTCATCGAACGTTTCGGCGTTCAGCAGAGGTTTTCAAAATGGCAAAGAAAATCATCGGCTTTATCAAACTGCAGATTCCTGCAGGTAAAGCCAACCCGTCGCCGCCGGTCGGTCCGGCACTGGGCCAGCGTGGCCTGAACATCATGGAGTTCTGCAAGGCGTTTAACGCGCAGACTCAGGGCATGGAGCCGGGTCTGCCGGTGCCGGTCGTGATTACGGCATTCGCGGACAAGAGCTTCACGTTCATCATGAAGACGCCGCCGGCTACCGTTCTGATCAAGAAGGCAGCCAAAGTCGATAAGGGTTCGGCAAAGCCGCACACCGATAAGGTTGGCAACATCACCCGCGCTCAAGCGGAAGAAATCGCGAAGACCAAGATGCCGGATCTTACGGCAGCTGATCTTGACGCCGCCGTGCGCACGATCGCCGGCAGCGCCCGTTCGATGGGCATCACTGTGGAGGGCGTGTAAATGGCTAAGCTTTCTAAGCGCCTTCAGGCATTCGCAAGCAAGGTTGATCGCCAGAAGCTGTACCCGATCGACGACGCATTGGCTCTCGTGAAGGAATGCGCAAGCGCCAAGTTCGACGAGTCGATCGACGTCGCAGTCCAACTCGGCATCGACGCGAAGAAGTCGGACCAAGTGGTTCGCGGTTCGGTCGTTCTGCCGGCAGGCACGGGCAAGTCCGTTCGTGTTGCTGTGTTCGCGCAAGGCGAAAAGGCCGAGCAAGCACGTGCAGCGGGCGCAGACATCGTGGGTATGGAAGACCTGGCCGAGCAAGTCAAGGCCGGTAACCTGAATTTCGACGTCGTGATCGCTTCGCCGGACACGATGCGCGTCGTCGGTACGTTGGGCCAGATCCTCGGCCCCCGCGGCCTGATGCCGAACCCGAAGGTCGGTACGGTCACGCCGGACGTCGCGCAAGCTGTGCGTAACGCGAAGGCTGGTCAAGTCCAATTCCGCGTCGACAAGGCCGGTATTATTCATGGCACGATCGGTCGTGCATCGTTCGAACCTGCTTCGCTGCGTCAAAACCTGGCAGCACTGGTCGACGCGCTGCAAAAGGCCAAGCCGGCCACGAGTAAGGGCGTGTACCTGCGCAAGATCGCTCTGTCGAGCACGATGGGTGTCGGCGTACGCGTGGATCAAGCCACGCTCGCGCAGCAGTAAAGAATTTGGGCGCGGTCTTGAGACCGCGCTGTAAAGGGCTTTGGGCGGTTGCGAGGTTGCAGTCTAAATCGAGCAACCGGTTGTCAAAGACCGTTGGTGGTGGCGTCGCGGTTGGACACTGCCTTAATTCAAGCCAACGCAGATGGCGAACCCGAAACGGTTTTGCAGTGGTTGAAGTCGGTTGTCGTGCGCTGTGATGCGAACACCAATCGATCGAGATACTCCTAACAGTCGGACGCCGTTGTCGAACGTGGTGCATGAGGGTTGGTAACCCGAGTGCATCGAATCTGGAGGTTTAACCGTGCCACTGAACAAAGAAAGTAAGCAGGCAGTCGTCGCTGAAGTCGCCGCGCAAGTCGCGAAGGCTCAGACGATGGTGCTCGCTGAGTATCGTGGGATCACGGTTGGCGATCTGACCAAGCTGCGCGCGAAAGCGCGTGAGCAACAGGTGTATCTGCGCGTGTTGAAGAACACGTTGGCGCGTCGCGCCGTCGAAGGTACCCCGTTCGCTTCGCTGGCTGAGCAGATGACCGGTCCTCTGATCTACGGCATCTCGGAAGATGCCATTGCCGCTGCCAAGGTCGTCAATGACTTCGGCAAGAGCAATGACAAGTTGATCATCAAGGCTGGTTCCTACGAAGGCAAGGTGATGGACAAGGCAGGCGTGCAAGCGCTGGCCAACATCCCGAGCCGCGAAGAACTGCTCTCCAAGTTGTTGTTCGTCATGCAAGCACCTGTTTCCGGCTTTGCGCGCGCTTTGGCCGCGCTGGCAGAAAAGAAACAAGGCGAAGCTGCATAACGCACACGCTTGGGCGCCAGTCGCTCAGTTAGGTATTAGCTAGATCGCTAGCTCGATCCGAATTCAATCTAGGAGTATTTCAAATGGCAATCGCAAAAGAAGACATCCTCGAAGCCGTTGGCTCGATGTCGGTTCTCGAACTGAACGAGCTGGTCAAGGCGTTCGAAGAGAAGTTTGGCGTGTCGGCAGCTGCTGTTGCAGTCGCTGGCCCCGCAGGCGGCGGCGCTGCTGCTGCTGTTGAAGAGCAAACCGAGTTCACCGTGAATCTGCTCGAAGTTGGTGCGAACAAGGTTTCCGTGATTAAGGCCGTTCGTGAACTGACGGGTCTTGGCCTGAAGGAAGCGAAGGACCTGGTCGACGGTGCACCGAAGCCCATCAAGGAAGCGGTGCCGAAGGCTGCTGCTGACGAAGCAAAGAAGAAGTTGGAAGACGCAGGCGCGAAAGCTGAAATCAAGTAAGTTTCATTGCGCTGTGTTGAGGCTGGCGGTTTTCCACCGCCGGCCTTTTTGTGCTTTGTGAGGGCAGAGTTTTTATGCGTGTAATCAAGCATAAATGTCCTCGCAGAGGCCAAAGAGAACAGTCGGGTCAGCATGAATTTCCGGCAGTTCTCTTTGTCTTCTGAAGCGACTGCAGAAGGCAAGTTTGGTCGGGTAGCGGGAAACACAGGCATCCGCTGCCGTCAGCCAGCGGTTGGTAGCGGCCAACCACCAAGCTTCTAGATTCGCGCGTCCTCCCCGGACATTCGCGCGAATCTCAGTCGGTGAACACCGGGCCGTGACGTCGAGGTATCCCGCCTCGCCAACGCCCGCCGTGATTCGGAGATCGTATGCAATATTCCTTCACCGAGAAGAAGCGTATTCGCAAGAGTTTCGCGAAACGCCCCATCGTTCACCAAGTTCCCTTTTTGCTGGCGACCCAGCTTGAATCATTCCAGACGTTTCTGCAAGCGGATACGTCCTCCACGCAGCGCAAGGCGGAAGGCCTGCAAGCTGCATTTACCTCTGTTTTTCCGATCGTTTCGCACAACGGGTTTGCGCGTCTCGAGTTCGTCAGCTACATGCTGTCGCCACCCGCGTTCAACATCAAGGAATGTCAGCAACGCGGCCTGACGTACTGCTCCGCCTTGCGCGCGAAGGTGCGTCTGGTTTTGCTCGACAAGGAATCGCCGAGCAAGCCGGTGGTCAAGGAAGTGAAGGAACAGGAAGTGTACATGGGCGAAATTCCGCTCATGACGCCGACGGGTTCGTTCGTCATCAACGGTACCGAGCGCGTGATCGTGTCGCAGCTTCACCGTTCGCCTGGCGTGTTCTTCGAGCACGACAAGGGCAAGACGCATAGCTCCGGCAAGCTGTTGTTCTCGGCTCGTATCATCCCTTACCGCGGTTCGTGGCTCGACTTCGAGTTCGACCCGAAGGACGTGCTGTACTTCCGCGTCGACCGTCGCCGCAAGATGCCGGTCACGATTCTGCTCAAGGCTATCGGCATGACGCCGGAGCAGATCCTCGCGAACTTCTTCGTGTTCGACAACTTCGCGCTGATGGGCGAAGGCGCGCAAATGGAATTCGTGCCGGAGCGCTTGCGCGGTGAAGTCGCGCGCTTCGACATCCAGGACCGCGATGGCAATGTCATCGTCACGAAGGACAAGCGGATCAACGCGAAGCACATTCGCGACCTCGAAAACGCCAAGACGAAGTTCATCTCGGTGCCCGAGGACTATTTGCTCGGCCGCGTGCTGGCGAAGAACGTGATCGATCCGGAAACGGGCGAAGTGATCGCGAACGCTAACGAGGAAATCACCGAGACGGTGCTCGAAAAGCTGCGCGAGGCGAAGGTCAAGGAAATCCAGACGCTCTACACGAACGATCTGGACCAAGGCCCGTATATCTCGTCGACGCTGCGTATCGATGAAACCGCCGACAAGATGGCCGCGCGTATCGCGATCTACCGCATGATGCGTCCGGGCGAACCGCCGACCGAGGAAGCAGTCGAGGCGTTGTTCAACCGTCTGTTCTACAGCGAAGACGCGTATGACCTTTCGAAGGTCGGCCGCATGAAGTTCAATCGCCGCGTTGGCCGTGATGAAATCATCGGCCCGATGACGTTGCAAGACGACGACATCCTCGCGACCATCAAGATTCTCGTCGAGCTGCGTAACGGCAAGGGCGAAGTGGACGACATCGACCACTTGGGCAATCGTCGCGTGCGTTGCGTCGGCGAACTGGCGGAGAACCAGTTCCGCGCGGGTCTCGTGCGTGTCGAGCGCGCGGTGAAGGAACGCCTCGGTCAAGCCGAAAGCGAAAACCTGATGCCGCACGACCTGATCAACTCGAAGCCGATTTCGTCGGCAATTCGCGAGTTCTTCGGTTCGTCGCAGTTGTCGCAGTTTATGGACCAGACCAACCCGCTGTCGGAAATCACTCACAAGCGCCGTGTTTCGGCACTTGGCCCGGGCGGTTTGACGCGTGAGCGCGCTGGCTTCGAAGTTCGCGACGTGCACCCGACCCACTATGGCCGCGTGTGCCCGATCGAAACGCCGGAAGGTCCGAACATCGGCCTGATCAATTCGCTGGCTCTTTACGCGCACCTGAACGAATACGGCTTCCTCGAAACGCCGTATCGCAAGGTGGTGGATAGCAAGGTGACGGATCAGATCGACTATCTGTCGGCGATCGAAGAAGGCCGTTACGTAATCGCGCAGGCGAATGCCGCCGTGGGCGAAGACGGCACGCTGACCGACGAACTGGTTTCGTCGCGTGAAGCAGGCGAAACGCTGATGGTCACGCCGGACCGCATCCAGTACATGGACGTGGCGCCGTCGCAGATCGTGTCGGTGGCGGCATCGCTGATTCCGTTCCTTGAGCACGATGACGCGAACCGCGCGTTGATGGGTTCGAACATGCAGCGTCAGGCAGTGCCGTGTCTGCGTCCTGAAAAGGCCGTGGTCGGTACGGGTATCGAGCGCACGGTCGCGGTCGACTCGGGTACGACGGTGCAGGCATTCCGCGGCGGTGTCGTGGATTACGTCGATGCCGGCCGTATCGTGATTCGCGTGAACGACGATGAAGCCGTCGCCGGCGATGTCGGCGTGGACATCTACAACCTCATCAAGTACACGCGTTCGAACCAGAACACGAACATCAACCAGCGTCCGATCGTCAAGGTGGGCGACAAGGTTGCGCGCGGCGACGTGCTGGCCGACGGCGCATCCACGGATCTGGGTGAGCTCGCGCTCGGTCAGAACATGCTGGTCGCGTTCATGCCGTGGAACGGCTACAACTTCGAAGACTCGATCCTGATCTCGGAAAAAGTCGTGGCGGACGACCGTTATACGTCGATCCACATCGAAGAACTGAACGTCGTGGCTCGCGACACGAAGCTCGGACCGGAAGAAATCACGCGCGACATCTCGAACCTTGCGGAAGTGCAGCTTGGCCGTCTGGATGAGTCGGGCATCGTGTACATCGGCGCGGAAGTCGAAGCGGGCGACGTGCTGGTCGGCAAGGTCACGCCGAAGGGCGAAACCCAGCTGACGCCGGAAGAAAAGCTGCTGCGCGCGATCTTCGGTGAGAAAGCATCGGACGTGAAGGACACGTCGCTGCGCGTGCCCTCGGGCATGAGCGGGACGGTGATCGACGTGCAAGTGTTCACGCGCGAAGGCATCACGCGTGACAAGCGCGCGCAACAGATCATCGACGACGAACTGAAGCGCTATCGCCTCGACTTGAACGACCAGTTGCGTATCGTGGAAGGCGACGCCTTCTCGCGTCTCGCACGTATGCTGAACGGCAAGGTCGCGAACGGCGGTCCGAAGAAGCTGGCGAAGGGCACGGCGATCGATCTTCCGTACCTCGAAGACCTCGATCACTACCACTGGTTCGATATCCGCCTCGCGGACGAAGAAGCAGCGGCGCAGCTCGAAGCCATCAAGGACTCGATCGAACAGAAGCGTCACCAGTTCGACCTCGCGTTCGAGGAAAAGCGCAAGAAGCTCACGCAGGGCGACGAACTGCCGCCGGGCGTGCTGAAGATGGTCAAGGTGTATCTCGCGGTCAAGCGTCGCCTGCAGCCTGGCGACAAGATGGCGGGTCGTCACGGTAACAAGGGTGTCGTGTCGAAGATCGTTCCGATCGAAGACATGCCGTACATGGCCGATGGCCGTCCGGCCGACGTCGTGCTGAATCCGCTCGGCGTGCCGTCGCGGATGAACGTGGGTCAGATTCTCGAAGTGCATCTGGGCTGGGCCGCGAAGGGTCTTGGCTGGCGTATCGGCGAAATGCTGCAGCGTCAGGCGAAGATCGAAGAACTGCGTCAGTTCCTGACCCAGATCTACAACGAGTCGGGCCGCAAGGAAGAGCTGGAAAGCTTCTCCGACGACGAAATCGTCGAACTGGCGAAGAACCTGCGCGAAGGTGTGCCGTTCGCAACACCGGTGTTCGACGGCGCAACGGAAGACGAAATGTCGCGCGCGCTGAATCTGGCTTATCCGGATGACATCGCGAAGAACCTCGGCATGACGCCTTCGAAGAATCAGGTCACGCTGCACGACGGCCGAACGGGCGAACCGTTCGAGCGTACGGTCACGGTTGGCTACATGCACTACCTGAAACTGCATCACTTGGTCGACGACAAGATGCACGCGCGTTCGACCGGCCCGTACTCGCTCGTCACGCAGCAGCCGCTGGGTGGTAAGGCACAATTCGGTGGCCAGCGTTTCGGTGAAATGGAAGTTTGGGCGCTCGAAGCGTACGGCGCGTCGTACGTACTGCAGGAAATGCTGACGGTCAAGTCGGACGACGTGACAGGCCGGACCAAGGTTTATGAGAACCTGGTCAAGGGCGATCACGTGATCGACGCCGGCATGCCGGAATCCTTCAACGTGTTGGTGAAGGAAATCCGCTCGCTCGGTATCGATATCGATCTCGACCGCAACTAATCGGACTACGGAGAGAAAGCAATGAAAGCTCTGCTCGATCTATTCAAGCAAGTCCAGCAAGAAGAAGTATTCGACGCGATCAAGATCGGTCTGGCTTCGCCCGACAAGATCCGTTCGTGGTCATTCGGCGAAGTGAAGAAGCCGGAGACCATCAACTACCGTACCTTCAAGCCGGAGCGGGACGGTCTGTTCTGCGCGAAGATTTTTGGTCCGATCAAGGACTACGAATGCCTTTGCGGCAAGTACAAGCGTCTGAAGCACCGCGGCGTGATCTGCGAAAAGTGCGGCGTCGAAGTGACGCTCGCCAAGGTGCGTCGCGAACGCATGGGCCATATCGAACTGGCCTCGCCGGTTGCGCACATCTGGTTCTTGAAGTCGCTGCCGTCGCGTCTGGGCATGGTGCTCGACATGACGCTGCGCGACATCGAACGCGTGCTGTACTTCGAGGCATACGTGGTGATCGATCCGGGCATGACGCCGCTGAAAGCGCGGCAGATCATGACCGAAGAGGATTACTACAACAAGGTCGAAGAGTACGGTGACGAATTCCGCGCCGAGATGGGCGCGGAAGGCGTGCGCGAACTGCTGCGTTCGATCAACATCGACGAACAGGTCGAGATGTTGCGCACCGAACTCAAGAACACGGGTTCGGAAGCGAAGATCAAGAAGTACGCAAAGCGCCTTAAAGTGCTCGAGGCTTTCCAGCGTTCGGGCATCAAGCCCGACTGGATGGTGCTCGAAGTGCTGCCGGTGCTGCCGCCGGAACTGCGTCCGCTCGTGCCGCTGGATGGCGGCCGTTTCGCGACGTCGGACCTGAACGACCTTTATCGCCGCGTGATCAACCGTAACAACCGGTTGAAGCGTCTGCTCGAACTGAAGGCGCCTGAAATCATCGTCCGCAACGAAAAGCGGATGCTGCAGGAAGCCGTCGATTCGCTGCTCGACAACGGTCGTCGCGGTAAGGCAATGACGGGTGCGAACAAGCGTCCGCTGAAGTCGCTCGCCGACATGATCAAGGGTAAAGGCGGTCGTTTCCGTCAGAACTTGCTCGGTAAGCGCGTCGACTATTCGGGCCGTTCGGTGATCGTGGTCGGCCCGACGTTGAAGCTGCATCAGTGCGGTCTGCCGAAGCTGATGGCGCTCGAACTGTTCAAGCCTTTCATCTTCAACAAGCTGGAAGTGATGGGCGTAGCTACGACCATCAAGGCCGCGAAGAAGGAAGTCGAGAACCAGACGCCCGTGGTGTGGGACATTCTCGAAGAAGTCATTCGCGAACATCCGGTCATGCTGAACCGCGCGCCTACGCTTCACCGACTCGGCATTCAGGCTTTCGAGCCGGTGCTGATCGAAGGTAAGGCAATTCAGCTGCACCCGCTCGTTTGCGCGGCGTTCAACGCCGACTTCGACGGTGACCAGATGGCCGTTCACGTGCCGCTGTCGCTGGAAGCGCAGATGGAAGCGCGTACGCTGATGCTCGCGTCGAACAACGTTCTGTTCCCGGCCAACGGCGACCCGTCGATCGTGCCGTCGCAGGATATCGTGCTGGGTCTTTACTATGCATCGCGTGAAGCGGTGAATGGCAAGGGCGAAGGCATGACGTTCACGGGCGTGTCGGAAGTGATTCGCGCGTACGAGAACAAGGAAGTCGAGCTGGCATCGCGCGTCAACGTGCGGATCACGGAAATGGTCCACAACGAAGACCAGAGCGAAGGCGCGCCGAAGTTCGTGCCGAAGATCTCGTTGTTCGCAACGACGGTCGGCCGCTCGATCCTGTCGGAGATTCTGCCGCCGGGGCTGCCCTTCACCGTGCTGAACAAGCCGTTGAAGAAGAAGGAAATTTCGCGTCTGATCAACACGGCGTTCCGCAAGTGCGGTCTGCGCGAAACGGTGATCTTCGCCGACCAGCTGATGCAAATGGGTTTCCGTCTTGCAACGCGCGCCGGCATCTCGATCTGCGTGGACGACATGCTCGTGCCGCCGCAGAAAGAGACGATCGTCGGTGACGCCGCGAAGAAGGTGAAGGAATACGACCGTCAGTACATGTCGGGTCTCGTCACCGCGCAAGAACGCTACAACAACGTGGTCGACATCTGGTCGGCAACGTCGGAAGCGGTCGGCAAGGCGATGATGGAACAGCTCGCAACGGAGCCGGTGACGGATCGTGACGGCAAGGAAACGCGTCAGGAATCGTTCAACTCGATCTACATGATGGCCGACTCGGGCGCGCGCGGTTCCGCGGTGCAGATTCGTCAGCTCGCCGGTATGCGCGGCCTGATGGCGAAGCCGGACGGCTCGATCATCGAGACGCCGATCACCGCGAACTTCCGCGAAGGCCTGAACGTGCTGCAGTACTTCATCTCGACGCACGGTGCACGTAAGGGTCTGGCGGATACGGCGTTGAAGACGGCGAACTCGGGTTACCTGACGCGCCGTCTCGTCGACGTGACGCAGGATCTGGTCGTCGTCGAAGAAGATTGCGGCACGTCGAACGGCGTGGCGATGAAGGCGTTGGTCGAAGGCGGTGAAGTCGTCGAAGCGCTGCGTGACCGTATTCTCGGTCGCGTCGCGGTGGCGGACGTCGTCAATCCGGAAACGCAGGAAACGCTGTACGCATCGGGCGATCTGCTCGATGAAGACGCGGTCGAGGAAATTGAACGCCTCGGTATCGACGAAGTGCGCGTGCGCACGCCGTTGACCTGCGAAACGCGTTATGGCTTGTGCGCTTCGTGCTATGGCCGCGACCTGGGTCGTGGTTCGCGCGTGAACGTCGGCGAAGCGGTTGGTGTGATCGCGGCGCAGTCGATCGGTGAACCGGGCACGCAGCTTACGATGCGTACGTTCCACATCGGTGGCGCGGCATCGCGTGCGGCGGTTGCTTCGACGGTCGAAGCGAAGTCGAACGGTACGGTGCGCTTCACGGCCACGATGCGTTACGTCACCAACGCGAAGGGCGAGCAAGTCGTCATCTCGCGTTCGGGCGAGGCGATCATCGCGGACGACCTCGGTCGCGAGCGTGAACGTCACAAGATCCCGTACGGCGCCACGTTGCTGCAACTCGACGGCGCGCAGATCAAGGCCGGTTCGCAACTGGCTCAATGGGATCCGCTGACGCGTCCGATCATCACCGAGTGGGGCGGTACGGTGAAGTTCGAAAACGTCGAGGAAGGCGTGACGGTCGCGAAGCAGATCGACGACGTCACGGGTCTTTCGACGCTCGTCGTAATCGACGTGAAGCGCCGTGGTTCGCAGGCTTCGAAGAGCGTGCGTCCGCAGGTGAAGCTGCTCGACGCGAACGGCGAGGAAGTGAAGATCCCGAACACCGAGCATTCGGTGCAGATCGGCTTCCAGGTCGGCGCACTGATCACCGTGAAGGATGGTCAGCAAGTGCAGGTTGGTGAAGTGCTGGCACGTATCCCGGTTGAAGCGCAGAAGACGCGTGACATTACCGGTGGTCTGCCGCGCGTGGCCGAACTGTTCGAAGCGCGCTCGCCGAAGGACGCCGGCATTCTGGCGGAAGTCACGGGCACGACGTCGTTCGGTAAGGACACGAAGGGCAAGCAGCGTCTCGTTATCACGGACCTCGAAGGCAATCAGCACGAGTTCCTGATCGCGAAGGAAAAGCAGGTGCTGGTGCACGATGGTCAGGTCGTCAACAAGGGCGAAATGATCGTCGACGGTCCTGCCGATCCGCACGATATCCTGCGTTTGCAGGGTATCGAGGCGCTGTCGCGTTACATCGTGGACGAAGTGCAGGACGTGTACCGTCTGCAAGGCGTGAAGATCAACGACAAGCACATTGAAGTTATCGTGCGTCAGATGCTGCGTCGGGTCCAGATCACGGACAACGGCGACACGCGCTTCATCCCGGGCGAACAAGTCGAGCGGTCGGACATGCTCGATGAGAACGACCGCATGACCGCGGACGACAAGCGTCCGGCCACGTACGAAAACGTGCTGCTCGGTATCACGAAGGCTTCTCTGTCGACCGATTCGTTCATCTCGGCGGCGTCGTTCCAGGAAACGACCCGCGTGCTGACCGAAGCGGCGATCATGGGCAAGCGTGATGATCTGCGTGGCCTGAAGGAAAACGTGATCGTCGGCCGTCTGATTCCGGCTGGTACGGGTCTCGCGTTCCACAAGGCGCGCAAGAGCAAGGAAATGTCGGATCGCGAACGCTTCGACCAGATCGCTGCCGAAGAGGCATTCGATTTCGGTACGCCGGAAACCCCGGCAACGGAGCAGGCGCCGCATACCAACGAGTAAGTTCTCTCGCTGGATTGTCGGTTGCAACATCGAACCGCTCGGCTTTTAGCCGGGCGGTTTTTTTTCGCCGGTTCGTTTTCGACGATTCCCACTCTGCCGATTGGCTAACGCTGCAACGAGCGCCTCGGCAGGCGAGCATGCGTTGTTAGAATTCGGTATCTCCATGTTGTAGTGAGCGTCTCCCGTCCATGTCCCGTCCGCTGCAGATCCTCAAGGAAGTTTTCGGCTATCCGGCTTTTCGCGGACAGCAGGCGGATATCGTCGAACACGTCGCCAACGGTGGCGACTCGCTCGTGCTCATGCCGACGGGCGGCGGCAAATCGCTCTGCTATCAAATTCCGTCGCTTGTGCGCAAGGAGGCGGGCTTCGGCGCGGGAATCGTCGTGTCGCCGTTGATTGCGTTGATGCAGGATCAGGTCGCGGCGCTCACCGAGCTTGGCGTGCGCGCGGCGTACTTGAACTCGACGCTCTCCGGCGCGGAGGCCGCCGCCACGGAGCGCGCGCTGCGCAACGGCACCATCGACCTTTTGTATGTGGCGCCCGAACGTCTCATGACGCCACGCTTTCTAGAATTGCTCGAAAGCGCGCGCGTGGGTCTTTTTGCCATAGACGAAGCGCATTGCGTATCGCAATGGGGACACGATTTCCGCCCGGAATACATCCAGCTTTCCGTGCTGCACGAACGGTTCCCTTCGGTGCCGCGCATTGCGCTCACGGCGACCGCGGACGCCATCACGCGCGACGAGATCGTGCATCGGCTGGCGCTCGACGACGCGCGTATCTTCGTATCGAGTTTCGATCGGCCGAATATCCGTTATCGGATTGTCGAGAAAGACAACGCACGCTCGCAGTTACTCGATTTCATCCGCGCCGAGCATACGAATACGGACGGCACGACGGACGCAGGCGTCGTTTATTGTCTGTCGCGTCGCAAGGTGGAAGAGACCGCCGAGTGGCTGAAGGGTCAGGGCGTGCGCGCGCTGCCGTATCACGCGGGCATGGAATTCGAGACGCGGCAGAAGCATCAGGAGATGTTTCAGCGCGAGGAAGGCGTCGTGATGTGCGCGACGATTGCGTTCGGCATGGGTATCGATAAACCGGATGTGCGCTTCGTCGCGCATCTGGACTTGCCAAAGAGCGTCGAGGGCTACTATCAGGAAACCGGACGCGCGGGTCGTGACGGCATGCCGGCGAACGCATGGATGGCTTACGGACTCGGCGATGTCGTGCAGCAGCGCAAGATGATCGACGAATCCGAAGCCGACGACGCCCACAAACGCGTACAGACCGGCAAGCTCGATGCGCTTCTTGGCTTGTGCGAAACGGCTGCCTGCCGGCGGGTGCGGCTGCTGGCTTATTTCGGCGAGACGAGCCAACCGTGCGGCAACTGCGATACATGCCTGGAACCGCCCGCGTCGTTCGATGCCACGCGCGAAGCGCAAATGGCGCTGTCCTGCGTCTTCCGCGCGCGCAAAGCGAGCGGCTTCCATTTCGGCGCGGGACACCTGATCGACATTCTGCGCGGGTCGCGCAGCGAAAAGGTCCTACAGCGCGGACACGAAAATTTATCGACGTTCGGCGTCGGCGCCGCGCTTTCCGAGCCGGAGTGGCGCGCGGTGTTTCGGCAGCTCGTCGCTTTTGGCTATTTGGCGATTGACCACGACGGCTTCGGCGCGCTCGTTCTCACCGATGCGAGCAAGCCCGTGCTGAAAGGCGAGGAGCACGTCACGCTGCGCAAATACGTGAAGCCGGTGCGTAGCCGGCAATCGTCGGGACGCACGCGGCAACGCGCCGATCCGACCACGGGCATGTCGCAGCGGCAGAAGTCTCGCTGGGAGCGTCTGCGCATATGGCGCGCAGAAACCGCCAAGAGCGACGGCGTGCCGGCCTACGTCATTTTTCATGACGCCACGCTTGCCGAAATAGCTCGAAGCGATCCCGATACGGTGGATGATCTGCGTCATATCCCGGGCATCGGCGCGCGCAAGCTGGAGCGTTTCGGCGACGAGTTGCTGGATGTCGTGACGACTGAATAAGCCAACGCTTTGCGCGGTACTCCGAAATGCGCGCAACGTGTTGACCCAATTGGGATTTTCAGCATATCATGCTAGGTTCTCGTTCTTGGTCCGTTTTCGGAACCGGCTTAGCGCCGCGTACGACAAGGGATCGAGCTTCTTCGAGAACGTTAGACGCGCATTTCCCGACGCTTTGCCCGTCGAGAATCGCGCCGAATTTGATCATTTTCAGGAATAAACGATGCCAACCATCAATCAATTGGTTCGCAAAGGCCGCACGTCGGAAACGACGAAGAGCAAGTCGCCGGCCCTGCAGGACTGCCCCCAGCGTCGTGGCGTGTGCACTCGCGTGTACACCACGACGCCTAAGAAGCCGAACTCGGCACTTCGTAAGGTTGCGAAGGTTCGCCTGACGAACGGTTTCGAAGTTATTTCGTACATCGGTGGTGAAGGCCACAACCTGCAAGAACACTCGGTCGTGCTGATTCGCGGCGGTCGTGTCAAGGACTTGCCTGGTGTGCGTTACCACATGGTTCGCGGCTCGCTGGATACCCAGGGCGTCAAGGATCGTAAGCAAGCTCGCTCGAAGTACGGTGCGAAGCGCGCGAAGGCTGGCAAGTAAGTCGCCGGTCTGCAGTCATCTGCAAGTTGTTTGAGGTCGCCGTAAGGCGGTTTAGGCGGTGGTACTGGATGCCAGTGCTATCGAGTAAGTGGTCACCCGGCCAAGCTGGTTTTGTCGAAAAGATGGATCGGGTTTGTTGGTGGCCGCGGAGCTTAAAGACTCGTTCGGAGTCGGCTCCAACTGAAAAAGTAAAGGAAGAATCATGCCGCGTCGTCGCGAAGTCCCCAAGCGGGAAGTGTTGCCGGACCCGAAGTTCGGCAACGTAGATGTAGCCAAGTTCATGAACGTGCTGATGCTCTCAGGCAAGAAGTCGGTTGCCGAGCGTATCGTGTACGGCGCTTTTGAACAGATCCAGACCAAGGGTGGCAAGGACCCGCTGGAAGTGTTCACGGTTGCGCTCAACAACGTGAAGCCGGTGGTCGAAGTGAAGAGCCGTCGCGTTGGTGGTGCCAACTACCAGGTTCCGGTCGAAGTGCGTCCCTCGCGTCGTATGGCATTGGCGATGCGTTGGTTGCGTGAAGCCGCGAAGAAGCGCAGCGAAAAGTCGATGGCCCTGCGGCTTGCGGGCGAACTCTCCGAA
The DNA here is from genome assembly GCF_023631405.1 of Caballeronia sp. GAWG2-1. Classification (NCBI taxonomy): domain Bacteria; kingdom Pseudomonadati; phylum Pseudomonadota; class Betaproteobacteria; order Burkholderiales; family Burkholderiaceae; genus Caballeronia; species Caballeronia sp. GAWG2-1. The sequence continues at coordinate 85,677 of NZ_JALQDD010000019.1, read as the reverse complement.
GCGGCAGAAGGCCGTGGCGGCGCGATGAAGAAGCGCGACGAAGTTCACCGCATGGCAGAGGCCAACAAGGCATTCTCGCATTTCCGTTTCTAAGCTCCCGCTCGTAGGGCAAACGGAAAAATAAGGGCGGGTGCGCTACTCCAGGCGCCTCGCCCGTTTGTGTTAGGACGCTGCCGGCTCGTTATAGATCGAGTCGGCGGGTCGACCAAAAAAGGATCCAAAGTGGCTCGCAAGACACCTATCGAGCGCTACCGCAACATCGGTATTAGCGCTCACATCGACGCCGGCAAAACGACGACGACCGAGCGCATCCTGTTTTACACGGGCGTGAACCACAAGATCGGCGAAGTTCACGACGGCGCTGCAACGATGGACTGGATGGAGCAGGAGCAGGAGCGCGGCATCACCATCACGTCGGCTGCTACCACGGCCTTCTGGAAGGGCATGGGCGGCAACTATCCCGAGCACCGCATCAACATCATCGACACCCCGGGGCACGTCGACTTCACGATCGAAGTGGAGCGCTCGATGCGCGTCCTCGACGGCGCGTGCATGGTCTACTGTGCAGTGGGCGGCGTGCAGCCGCAGTCGGAAACCGTGTGGCGTCAGGCTAACAAGTACAAGGTTCCGCGTCTCGCGTTCGTCAACAAGATGGACCGCACTGGCGCAAACTTCTTCAAGGTCTACGAGCAACTGAAGACGCGTCTGAAGGCGAACCCGGTTCCCGTCGTCGTGCCGATCGGCTCGGAAGAAAACTTCAAGGGCGTGGTCGACCTTCTCAAGATGAAGGCGATCATTTGGGACGAAGCGTCCCAGGGCACGAAGTTCGACTACGTCGACATCCCGGCTGAACTCGTCGACACGTGCAACGAGTGGCGCGAGAAGATGATCGAGTCGGCTGCCGAAGCCAGCGAAGAACTGATGGAAAAGTACCTCGGCGGCGAAGAGCTGACCGAAGCGGAAATCGTCAAGGCGATCCGCGACCGGACCATCGCGTGCGAAATTCAGCCGATGCTGTGCGGCACCGCGTTCAAGAACAAGGGCGTGCAGCGCATGCTCGACGCCGTGATCGACTTCCTGCCGTCGCCGGTCGACATTCCGCCGGTTACGGGTGAACTCGAAAACGGTGAGAAGGGCGAGCGCCGTGCTGCCGACGACGAAAAATTCTCGTCGCTGGCATTCAAGATCATGACCGACCCGTTCGTCGGTCAGCTGATCTTCTTCCGTGTGTATTCGGGTGTGGTCAATTCGGGTGACACCGTGCTAAACGCGACCAAGGACAAGAAGGAACGTCTGGGTCGTATTCTGCAGATGCACGCGAACCAGCGCGAAGAAATCAAGGAAGTGCGCGCAGGCGACATCGCGGCAGCCGTGGGCCTGAAGGAAGCGACCACGGGCGACACGCTGTGCGACCCGCAGAGCCCGATCGTTCTCGAACGCATGATTTTCCCGGAGCCGGTGATTTCGCAGGCAGTTGAGCCGAAGACGAAGCCCGACCAGGAAAAGATGGGTCTGGCGCTGAACCGTCTGGCTCAGGAAGATCCGTCGTTCCGCGTTCAAACGGACGAAGAGTCGGGCCAGACCATCATTTCCGGTATGGGCGAGCTCCACCTCGAAATTTTGGTCGACCGGATGAAGCGTGAATTCGGCGTTGAAGCAACTGTCGGCAAGCCGCAGGTTGCGTACCGCGAAACGATCCGCGCGACGGCTGCCGATGTCGACGGCAAGTTCGTCAAGCAGTCGGGTGGTCGCGGCCAGTATGGTCACGCGGTCATCACGCTCGAGCCGAACGAACAGGGCAAGGGCTACGAGTTCCTGGACGAGATCAAGGGCGGTGTGATTCCGCGCGAATACATCCCGGCGGTGGACAAGGGTATCCAGGAAACGCTGAAGTCGGGCGTGCTGGCTGGCTTCCCGGTCGTCGACGTGAAGGTTCACCTGACGTTCGGTTCGTACCACGACGTCGACTCGAACGAAAACGCGTTCCGCATGGCCGGTTCGATGGCCTTCAAGGAAGCAATGCGCAAGGCGAGCCCGGTCATCCTCGAACCGATGATGGCCGTGGAAGTCGAAACGCCGGAAGATTACATGGGCAACGTGATGGGCGACTTGTCGGGCCGTCGCGGTATCGTCCAGGGCATGGAAGACATGATCGGCGGCGGCAAGATCGTTCGCGCCGAAGTACCGCTGTCGGAAATGTTCGGCTACTCGACCTCGCTGCGCTCGCTGTCGCAAGGCCGTGCTACGTACACGATGGAATTCAAGCACTATGCTGAAGCTCCGCGTAACGTTGCCGAAGCGATCATCAACGCCAAGGGCAAGTAAGCCCTGCAAGTCATTCGGCGAGCCATAAGCTTTAACCGATAAACAATCTCTGAAAGAAGGTAATCATGGCAAAAGGTAAATTCGAGCGGACCAAGCCGCACGTGAACGTGGGCACGATCGGTCACGTTGACCACGGCAAGACCACGCTGACGGCAGCGATCACGACGGTGCTGACCAAGAAGTTCGGCGGCGAAGCGAAGGCATACGACCAGATCGATGCAGCGCCGGAAGAAAAGGCACGTGGTATCACCATCAACACCGCGCACGTCGAGTACGAAACGGCTAACCGCCACTACGCACACGTCGATTGCCCGGGCCACGCTGACTATGTGAAGAACATGATCACGGGCGCGGCGCAGATGGACGGCGCAATTCTGGTGTGCTCGGCCGCTGACGGCCCGATGCCGCAAACGCGTGAGCACATCCTGTTGGCGCGTCAGGTCGGCGTGCCTTACATCATCGTGTTCCTGAACAAGTGCGACATGGTGGACGACGCCGAGCTGCTCGAACTCGTCGAAATGGAAGTGCGCGAGCTTCTGTCGAAGTACGACTTCCCGGGCGACGACACGCCGATCATCAAGGGTTCGGCCAAGCTGGCGCTGGAAGGCGACACGGGCGAGCTGGGCGAAGTGGCGATCATGAATCTGGCCGACGCGCTGGACACGTACATCCCGACGCCGGAGCGCGCAGTGGACGGCGCCTTCCTGATGCCGGTGGAAGACGTGTTCTCGATCTCGGGTCGCGGCACGGTGGTGACGGGTCGCGTGGAGCGCGGCGTGGTGAAGGTTGGCGAGGAAATCGAAATCGTCGGTATCAAGCCGACGGTGAAGACGACTTGCACGGGCGTGGAAATGTTCCGCAAGCTGCTGGACCAAGGTCAAGCGGGCGACAACGTCGGTATCCTGTTGCGCGGCACGAAGCGTGAAGACGTGGAGCGTGGCCAGGTTCTGGCCAAGCCGGGTTCGATCACGCCGCACACGCACTTCACGGCAGAAGTGTACGTGCTGAGCAAGGACGAAGGCGGCCGCCACACGCCGTTCTTCAACAACTACCGTCCGCAGTTCTACTTCCGTACGACGGACGTGACGGGCTCGATCGAGCTGCCGAAGGACAAGGAAATGGTGATGCCGGGCGACAACGTGTCGATCACGGTGAAGCTGATTGCACCGATCGCCATGGAAGAAGGTCTGCGCTTCGCTATCCGCGAAGGCGGCCGTACCGTCGGCGCAGGTGTGGTTGCCAAGATTATCGAGTAAAATCTCGGGCTCACCTGTCGTTGCAGTACTGAAGTAACGTGACCGAGGCCGGGTGTTCGCCCCAAGCGAATGCCCGGTCTCTCGCTCTTTTGCCAAATCGGCGGTGCAACATCGCCTCGCTCTTTTAAGGAATCGTCATGCAGAACCAAAAAATCCGTATCCGTCTGAAAGCATTCGACTATCGCCTGATCGATCAATCGGCAGCCGAAATCGTCGATACGGCAAAGCGGACTGGCGCAATCGTCCGTGGCCCGGTGCCGCTGCCGACGCGCATTCAGCGCTTTGACATTCTGCGTTCGCCGCACGTCAACAAGACGTCGCGCGATCAGCTCGAAATCCGTACGCATCAGCGCCTGATGGACATCGTCGATCCGACCGACAAGACGGTCGACGCGCTGATGAAGCTCGACCTGCCGGCTGGCGTCGACGTCGAAATCAAGCTGCAGTAAGCCTCTAAAGCTTCGCCGGGTTTTCGGGTGAAGCTAAGTCTTTGATTGCTTGCAGAAAACGGAAAGCCTTGTTATACTCCAAGGCTTTTCGCGCACTTGCGCAAAAAAGTCCGCCCAGTTTCTCGTAACGAAGTGGACATTTTGTAATCAGCCCCGACCAATCGCAGTCGGGAATGGAGAAAACGATGAGCCTTGGACTCGTAGGTCGCAAGGTTGGCATGACCCGTATCTTCACGCCTGAAGGGGACTCGATTCCCGTCACCGTGCTGGACGTGTCGGACAACCGCGTGACGCAGATCAAGACCGTTGAAACGGATGGTTATACCGCCGTTCAGGTTGCATTCGGTGCTCGCCGCGCATCGCGCGTGACGAAGCCGCTGGCGGGTCACCTCGCCAAAGCCGGCGTTCAAGCTGGTGAAATCCTCAAAGAATTCCAGATCGAATCCGCGAAGGCCGCCGAATTGGCGAGCGGCGCTGTGATCGGTACGGACATTTTCGAAGTTGGCCAGAAGGTCGACGTGCAAGGTACGTCGATTGGTAAGGGCTACGCCGGTACCATCAAGCGTTACAACTTCGCCTCAGGTCGTGCCTCGCACGGTAATTCGCGTTCGCACAACGTTCCGGGTTCGATCGGTATGGCGCAGGATCCGGGTCGTGTGTTCCCGGGTAAGCGCATGACGGGTCACCTCGGTGACGAAACCGTCACGGTTCAGAATCTCGAAATCGCTCGCATCGACGCCGACCGCAATCTGCTGCTGGTTCGCGGCGCGGTTCCGGGTGCGAAGGGCGGCAAGGTATTCGTGACGCCGGCCGTCAAGACGCGTGCTGTGAAAGGAGCGAAATAATGGAACTTAAGCTCCTGAATGCCAATGGTCAGGAAGCTGCTGGCGTGAACGCATCGGACGTCGTGTTCGGTCGCGATTACAACGAAGCCCTGATTCACCAGGTCGTCGTGGCTTATCAAGCCAATGCACGTAGCGGCAACCGCGCTCAGAAGGATCGTGAGCAGGTCAAGCACACCACCAAAAAGCCGTGGCGTCAAAAAGGTACGGGTCGCGCTCGTGCCGGTATGTCGTCGAGCCCGTTGTGGCGTGGCGGTGGTCGTATCTTCCCGAATTCGCCGGAAGAAAACTTCTCGCACAAGGTCAACAAGAAGATGCATCGCGCAGGTCTCTGCTCGATCTTCTCGCAATTGGCTCGCGAAGGCCGTATCTCGGTGGTCGAAGACCTCGCGCTTGAAGCGCCGAAGACCAAGCTGTTGGCCGATAAATTCAAGGCGATGGGTCTCGATTCCGTGTTGGTCATCACCGATACGGTCGACGAGAACCTGTACCTCGCGTCGCGCAATCTGGCCCACGTGGCCGTTGTCGAGCCGCGTTACGCCGACCCGCTCTCGCTGATCTACTTCAAGAAGATTCTGATCACGAAGGCTGCGGTCGCTCAGATCGAGGAGTTGCTGTCATGAGCGAGATTCGCAAAAACGATCATCGTTTGATGCAAGTTCTGCTCGCGCCGGTGATCTCCGAAAAGGCGACGCTGGTGGCCGACAAGAACGAACAAGTCGTGTTCGAAGTCGCCCCGGACGCCACGAAGCAGGAAGTAAAGGCTGCTGTCGAGCTGCTGTTCAAGGTCGAAGTCAATTCCGTCAACGTGCTCGTCACGAAGGGTAAAGCCAAGCGCTTTGGCCGCTTCAACGGCAAGCGCAAGGACGTGAAGAAGGCGTACGTCTGCTTGAAGCCCGGCCAGGAAATCAACTTTGAAGCGGAGGCCAAGTAATCATGGCAATCGTTAAAGTTAAGCCGACTTCGCCGGGTCGCCGCGCGATGGTCAAGGTGGTCAACAAGGATCTGCATAAGGGCAAGCCGTTTGCGGCGCTGCTCGATTCGCAGTCCGTGACCGCCGGCCGTAACAACAACGGCCGCATCACCACGCGTCATAAGGGCGGTGGTCACAAGCAGCACTACCGTATCGTCGACTTCCGTCGCAACAAGGACGGCATTCCGGCAAAGGTCGAGCGTCTCGAGTACGACCCGAACCGTAGCGCGAACATCGCGCTGGTTCTGTACGCAGACGGTGAGCGTCGCTACATCATCGCGCCGAAGGGCGTGATTGTTGGTACGCAGCTCATGTCCGGTTCGGAAGCGCCGATCCGCGCAGGCAACACGCTGCCGATCCGCAACATTCCGGTCGGTACCACGATCCACTGCATCGAAATGCTGCCGGGCAAGGGTGCGCAAATCGCGCGTTCGGCTGGTACGTCCGCGATGCTGCTGGCGCGCGAAGGCGTCTACGCGCAGGTTCGTCTGCGTTCGGGCGAAATTCGCCGCGTGCACGTCGAGTGCCGCGCAACGATCGGTGAAGTGGGCAACGAAGAGCATAGCCTCCGTCAAATCGGTAAGGCTGGCGCGAACCGCTGGCGTGGTATCCGTCCGACGGTGCGCGGCGTTGCAATGAACCCGGTCGATCACCCGCACGGCGGTGGTGAAGGCAAGACGGCTGCAGGTCGCGATCCGGTGAGCCCGTGGGGCACGCCGACTAAGGGTTATCGCACCCGTAGCAACAAGCGCACGACGACGATGATCGTCCAGCGCCGTCACAAGCGTTAAGGAGTAGGCAATGACACGTTCTGCTAAAAAAGGTCCGTTCTGCGACGCTCATTTGCTGAAGAAAGTTGAGTCGGCTGCAGCTACGCGCGACAAGAAGCCGATCAAGACCTGGTCGCGTCGCTCGACGATTCTCCCGGACTTCATCGGTCTGACGATCGCTGTTCACAACGGCCGTCAGCACGTTCCGGTGTATGTCACGGAAAACATGGTCGGCCACAAGCTTGGCGAGTTCGCATTGACCCGTACGTTCAAGGGTCACGCGGCCGACAAGAAGGCCAAGAAATAAGGGGCTATCAAGATGGAAGTGAAAGCAATTCATCGCGGTGCCCGCATCTCGGCGCAGAAGACGCGCCTTGTGGCTGACCAGATTCGTGGTTTGCCGGTCGACAAGGCGCTGAACGTTCTGACGTTCTCGCCGAAGAAGGCGGCGGGTATCGTCAAGAAGGTCGTGCTGTCTGCGATCGCGAATGCGGAACACAACGAAGGCGCCGATATCGATGAGCTCAAGATCACGAGCATCTATATCGACAAGGCTGCTTCGTTGAAGCGTTTTACCGCACGCGCTAAGGGTCGTGGTAACCGCATCGAGAAGCAATCCTGTCACATCACTGTGACGGTCGGGAATTAAGGAGCCATACGATGGGACAAAAAATTCATCCGACTGGCTTCCGTTTGGCCGTCAGCCGCAACTGGGCTTCGCGCTGGTATGCGAACAACAGCAACTTCGCGGCGATGCTCCAGGAAGACATCGGTGTTCGTGAGTACCTGAAGAAGAAGCTGAAGAACGCTTCTGTTGGTCGCGTCATCATCGAGCGTCCGGCAAAGAACGCGCGTATCACAATTTATAGCTCGCGTCCGGGCGTTGTCATCGGCAAGAAGGGCGAAGACATCGAACTGTTGAAGGCTGAACTGCAGAAGCGCATGGGCGTTCCGGTTCACGTCAACATCGAAGAAATTCGGAAGCCGGAAACCGATGCTCAGCTGATCGCTGACTCGATCACGCAACAGCTCGAACGCCGGATCATGTTCCGTCGCGCGATGAAGCGTGCGATGCAGAATGCCATGCGCCTTGGCGCGCAAGGTATCAAGATCATGAGCGCGGGCCGTCTTAACGGTATCGAAATCGCTCGTACCGAGTGGTATCGCGAAGGTCGCGTGCCCCTCCATACGCTGCGTGCCGACATCGACTACGCAACGTCGGAAGCGAAAACCACGTACGGCATCATCGGCGTGAAGGTGTGGGTCTACAAGGGCGACACGCTGGGCCGTAATGAAGCACCGGTGGTGGAAGAAGTGGCGGAAGACAAGCGTCCGCGCCGCAACGCACGTCCGGGTGGCGATCGCCGTCCGCGTCGTGATGGCGAAGGCGCTCCGGCAGGTGCTCGTCGCGGCGGTCCCCGTCGTGGCGGCGCTGGCGGTGACGCGAAGAGTGGAGAATAACGATGCTGCAACCGAAACGCAGAAAGTATCGCAAAGAGCAGAAAGGTCGTAACACCGGCAAGGCGACGCGCGGCAACGCGGTGTCGTTCGGTGAATACGGTCTGAAGGCTATCGGTCGCGGCCGTTTGACCGCGCGTCAAATCGAAGCCGCGCGTCGTGCAATGACGCGTCACATCAAGCGTGGTGGCCGGATCTGGATCCGCATTTTCCCGGACAAGCCGATTTCGCAGAAGCCGGCAGAAGTACGTATGGGTAACGGTAAGGGTAACCCGGAGTACTACGTCGCTGAAATTCAACCGGGCAAGATGCTGTACGAAATGGACGGTGTCACCGAAGAACTGGCGCGCGAAGCGTTCCGTCTGGCTGCAGCCAAGCTGCCGCTCAAGACGTACTTCGTCGTGCGTCAGCTCGGCGCCTAAGGAGTAAATGATGAAGGCATCTGAACTTCACCAGAAAGACCAGGCCGCGCTCAACAAAGAGCTGACGGACCTGCTGAAGGCGCAATTCGGCCTGCGCATGCAACTCGCGACCCAGCAGCTCACGAACACGAGCCAGCTGAAGAAGGTTCGTCGCGACATCGCACGTGTGCGGACCGTCCTGACTGAGAAGGCGAACCAGAAATGAACGATAGCGTAAAAACCTCGCTCAAGCGGACGCTGGTCGGCAAGGTCGTCAGCAACAAGATGGACAAGACGGTCACCGTTCTGGTCGAGCACCGCGTGAAGCATCCGATCTACGGCAAGTACGTCGTGCGTTCGAAGAAGTACCACGCGCATGATGACGCGAATACGTACAACGAAGGCGATCTCGTCGAAATCCAGGAAACTCGTCCGATTTCCAAGACGAAGGCTTGGGTTGTATCGAAGTTGGTCGAAGCGGCGCGCGTGATCTAAGTCTGTAGTTGTAGTGCCGCGATGCAGTAACTAGTGTCGCAGTAAGTTTCGCTTGCAAGACCGAGATTATTTGTTATAATCTCGGTCTTCCCTCTTTGTGGGAGCCCCGTCGCGGGCGAAACTGGTGGGGGAAGCCGGTTCAGGCGCCAGCCTGAGTCGACAGATTCACCGGATTGCGATGGCGGGTTTCGTCTGCCCTCGCTGCCTGTTCTAACCCAAGCAGCCGATTGGCTGACGGGACCAAGACTGACCGGATGCGCCATGGTGGTGTGACCGGATTAAGTTGGGAAAGATAAACCATGATCCAGACCGAAACTCGGCTTGAAGTGGCCGACAACACGGGTGCGCGTGAAGTCATGTGCATCAAGGTGCTCGGCGGTTCGAAGCGTCGTTACGCTAGCATTGGCGACATCATCAAGGTGACCGTCAAGGAAGCGACGCCGCGCGGACGCGTAAAGAAGGGCGAAATTTATAACGCCGTGGTCGTTCGCACGGCCAAAGGCGTGCGTCGCCAGGATGGCTCGCTCATCAAGTTCGACGGCAATGCCGCCGTACTGTTGAACACGAAGCTCGAGCCGATCGGCACGCGTATTTTCGGGCCGGTGACGCGTGAACTGCGTAGCGAACGATTCATGAAGATCGTTTCGCTCGCGCCGGAAGTGCTGTAAGGAGTCGCGATGAACAAGATTCGCAAGGGTGACGAAGTTATCGTCACTACCGGCAAGGACAAAGGCAAGCGCGGTACCGTGCTGGTCGTTGCGGAAGAGCATGTCACGGTCGAGGGTATCAACCTCGTCAAGAAGCATGTGAAGCCGAACCCGATGAAGGGTACGACGGGCGGTGTGGAAGCCAAAACGATGCCGCTGCATATTTCGAACGTCGCATTGGTCGACGCGAATGGCAAGGCGTCGCGTGTGGGCATCAAGGTCGAAGATGGAAAGAAGGTTCGCTTCTTGAAGTCGACCGGCGCCACGCTTAACGCCTGACGCGGAGTTTAAAAATGGCTCGTCTGCAAGAAATTTACAAAGAAACGGTTGTGCCGCAACTGGTTGAAAAGTTCGGCTACAAGTCCATCATGGAAGTGCCGCGCATCACCAAGATCACCCTCAACATGGGTCTTGGCGAAGCGGTCGCTGACAAGAAGATTATCGAAAACGCCGTGGGCGACCTGACGAAGATCGCTGGCCAAAAGCCGGTTATCACGAAGGCGCGCAAGGCAATCGCGGGCTTCAAGATTCGTCAAGGCTACCCGATCGGCGCGATGGTTACGCTGCGCGGTCAAGCGATGTACGAATTCCTGGACCGCTTCGTGACGGTTGCGCTCCCCCGTGTGCGCGACTTCCGTGGCGTCTCGGGCCGTGCATTCGACGGTCGTGGTAACTACAACATCGGTGTGAAAGAGCAGATCATTTTCCCCGAAATTGACTACGACAAGATCGACGCGCTGCGTGGGCTGAACATCAGCATCACGACCACCGCGAAGAGTGACGACGAAGCAAAGGCGCTGCTCGCCGGCTTCAAGTTCCCGTTCAGAAACTGAGGTTACCGTGGCTAAACTGGCACTGATCGAACGTGAAAAGAAGCGCGCACGCCTCGCAGCCAAGTACGCTCCGAAGCGTGCTGAGCTGAAGGCTGTGATCGACGACGCAAGCAAGTCGGACGAAGAACGCTATATCGCCCGTCTCGCGCTGCAACAATTGCCGCGTAACTCGAACCCCACTCGCAAGCGTAACCGCTGCGCGATCACGGGTCGTCCTCGCGGCACGTTCCGCAAGTTCGGACTCGCGCGTAGCAAGATCCGCGAAATCGCATTCCGCGGTGAAATCCCTGGCCTCACCAAGGCGAGCTGGTAATAGGAGAAACATAAATGAGCATGAGTGATCCTATCGCCGATATGCTGACTCGCATCCGCAATGCGCAGATGGTCGAGAAGGTTTCGGTGACTATGCCCTCGTCGAAAGTCAAGGTTGCGATTGCGCAGGTTTTGAAGGACGAAGGTTATATCGACGATTTCGCAGTGAAGGCTGAAGGTGCGAAGTCGGAATTGAACATCGCGTTGAAGTACTACGCTGGCCGTCCGGTTATCGAGCGCCTCGAGCGCGTGTCGAAGCCTGGTCTGCGCGTGTACCGCGGTCGCAACGACATTCCTCAGGTGATGAATGGCCTGGGCGTTGCAATCGTCTCGACGCCGAAGGGTGTGATGACTGACCGCAAGGCGCGCCAGACCGGCGTCGGTGGCGAAGTCATCTGCTACGTCGCTTAACGCCGAAGGGAGAAGAAACATGTCTCGAGTAGGTAAGAGCCCGATCGCGTTGCCGCAAGGCGCCGAAGTGGCCGTCAAGGGCGACGTCATCACCGTCAAGGGTCCGCTCGGCACGATTTCGCAAGCGGGCAATCCGCTGGTGAGCGTGGCAAACGACAACGGTACGTTGAATTTCGCGCCGGCTGACGAAAGCCGCGAAGCGAACGCGATGTCCGGCACGATGCGCGCCCTGGTGGCGAACATGGTGCATGGCGTCACCAAGGGTTTCGAACGCAAGCTGACGCTGGTTGGCGTCGGTTATCGTGCACAAGCGCAAGGCGACAAGCTGAATCTGTCGCTGGGTTTCTCGCACCCCGTGGTGCACCAGATGCCGGAAGGCGTCAAGGCTGAAACCCCGACGCAGACCGAAATCGTGATCAAGGGGATCGACAAGCAGAAAGTCGGCCAAGTCGCGGCGGAAGTTCGTGGCTATCGTCCGCCGGAGCCCTATAAGGGCAAGGGCGTGCGTTATGCCGACGAGGTCGTGATCCTCAAAGAAACGAAGAAGAAGTAAGGGTGCGCAATCATGGATAAGACTCAATCTCGCCTGCGCCGCGCTCGTCAGACGCGTATCAAGATCGCTGAGCTGCAGGTCGCGCGTCTCGCCGTGCATCGCACGAATACGCATATCTACGCGCAAGTGTTCTCGGCATGCGGCACGAAGGTGCTTGCAAGCGCCTCGACGCTGGAAGCCGAAGTGCGTGCTGAACTGGCTGACAAGTCGGGCAAGGGCGGCAATATCAACGCTGCAACCCTGATCGGCAAGCGTATTGCCGAAAAGGCTAAGGCTGCCGGCATCGAATCCGTCGCCTTTGACCGCTCGGGTTTCCGCTACCACGGCCGCGTGAGAGCGCTGGCTGATGCCGCGCGCGAAGCCGGGCTCAAGTTCTAAGGGAAGAATTCGTCATGGCAAAGATGCAAGCGAAAGTTCAGGCTGACGAACGCGACGACGGCCTGCGCGAAAAGATGATTTCGGTCAACCGCGTGACCAAGGTCGTTAAGGGTGGCCGGATTCTCGGTTTCGCCGCACTGACCGTGGTAGGCGACGGTGATGGCCGCGTCGGCATGGGCAAGGGCAAAGCGAAAGAAGTTCCGGTCGCCGTTCAAAAGGCAATGGAGCAAGCCCGCCGCAACATGTTCAAGGTGCCGCTCAAGAACGGTACGTTGCAACACGAAGTGCACGGTAAGCATGGTGCTTCCGCAGTCCTCCTCGCTCCGGCGAAGGACGGTACTGGCGTGATCGCAGGCGGCCCGATGCGCGCAGTGTTCGACGTGATGGGCGTGCAGAACGTGGTGGCCAAGAGCCACGGTTCGACGAACCCGTACAATCTCGTTCGTGCAACGCTCGACGGTCTGCGTAAGCAGTCCACGCCGGGCGACATCGCGGCGAAGCGCGGCAAGTCCGTCGAAGATATTTTGGGCTAAGCCTCGAGGTCATCATGTCTGAGAAAACTGTCAAGATTCAGCTCGTCAAGAGCCTGATCGGGACCCGCGAAACGCACCGCGCTACGGTGCGTGGCCTCGGCCTGCGTCGCCTCAACTCGGTGAGCGAGCTGCAGGACACGCCGGCAGTGCGCGGAATGATCAACAAGGTTTCGTACCTCGTTAAGGTCATCGGCTAAGGCCGCCGACTAGGATCCAAGGAGTTGAACATGGAATTGAATAACCTGAAGCCGGCAGAAGGCGCGAAGCACGCTAAGCGTCGCGTCGGTCGTGGCATCGGTTCGGGCCTCGGCAAGACTGCAGGTCGCGGCCACAAGGGTCAGAAATCGCGTTCGGGCGGCTTTCACAAAGTCGGCTTCGAAGGCGGTCAGATGCCTCTGCAGCGTCGTCTGCCGAAGCGCGGCTTCACTTCGCTGACGAAGGAATTCGTCGGTCAAGTGCGCCTGGCTGATCTCGAGAAGCTGCCGGTCGACGAAATCGATCTGTTGGCTTTGAAGCAAGCGGGTCTGGTCGGCGAGCTCATCAAGAGCGCGAAGATCATCAAGACCGGCGAGATCACCCGCAAAGTCACGGTGAAGGGTCTGACGGCAACGAAGGGCGCCCGTGCAGCAATCGAAGCCGCTGGCGGCTCGTTCGCCGAGTAACGCGATTTCGCCGTTACTAGCACTAGCATCGGAGAAGGTTCTTGGCTAACAGCCCGAGTCTCGCAAAACCCGGTCGAAGCGCGGCGAAATTTGGCGATCTGCGTCGGCGTGCAGTGTTCCTGCTGCTGGCGTTGGTTGTCTACCGCATTGGTGCGCATATTCCGGTTCCCGGCATCGATCCGGATCAGCTGGCGAAGTTGTTCCAAAGCCAGTCGGGCGGCATCCTTGGCATGTTCAACATGTTCTCGGGTGGCGCACTGTCACGATTCACGATTTTCGCGTTGGGCATCATGCCCTACATTTCGGCCTCGATCATCATGCAGTTGTTGTCGATCGTGTCGCCGCAAATGGAGGCGTTGAAGAAGGAAGGACAGGCAGGTCAACGAAAGATCACGCAGTACACGCGGATCTTCACGGTGGTTCTGGCAACCTTCCAGGCTTTCGGTATCGCGGTGGCGCTGGAAAATCAGCCCGGCCTGGTACTGGATCCCGGCATGGTGTTCCGGCTGACGACGGTGGTCACGCTGGTGACGGGCACGATGTTCCTGATGTGGCTTGGTGAGCAGATCACGGAGCGCGGTCTCGGCAACGGCATCTCGATCATCATTTTCGGTGGTATCGCGGCAGGCTTTCCGAATGCAATCGGCGGTCTGTTCGAGCTGGTTCGCACCGGTTCGATGAGCATCATCTCGGCGATTATCATCGTCGCGTTGATCGCGGCGGTTACGTATCTGGTCGTGTTCATCGAACGCGGTCAGCGCAAGATCCTCGTGAACTATGCGAAGCGCCAGGTCGGTAACAAGATTTACGGTGGACAGTCGTCACATCTGCCGCTGAAGCTGAACATGTCGGGTGTGATTCCGCCGATCTTCGCGTCGTCGATCATTCTCTTCCCGGCAACCATCCTGAACTGGTTCAGTTCGGGAACGCGTACCGGCTGGTTCGCGAACACGTTGCACAGCGTGGCTGAAGCCCTCAAGCCCGGTCAACCTGTGTACGTGCTGCTGTATGCGTTGGCTATCGTGTTCTTCTGCTTTTTCTACACCGCGTTGGTGTTCAACAGCAGGGAAACCGCCGACAACTTGAAGAAGAGCGGTGCGTTCGTTCCGGGTATTCGTCCGGGCGATCAGACTGCACGGTACATCGACCGCATCCTCACGCGTCTGACGCTGGCCGGTGCGATCTACATCGTGTTTGTGTGCTTGTTGCCTGAGTTTCTGGTGTTGCGCTGGAACGTGCCGTTTTATTTTGGTGGAACGTCGCTGCTGATCATTGTCGTCGTCACGATGGACTTCATGGCTCAGGTGCAGTCGTACGTTATGTCGCAACAATATGAATCGCTGCTCAAGAAGGCAAACTTCAAGGGCGGCAACGTCCCGATGCGCTAGTTAGGACTATGGCCAAAGACGATGTAATCCAGATGCAGGGCGAGGTCATTGAAAACCTCCCCAACGCTACTTTCCGGGTGAAATTGGAAAATGGCCATGTCGTTCTGGGACACATATCCGGAAAGATGCGGATGCACTACATCCGTATCCTACCGGGCGACAAGGTTACGGTTGAATTGACGCCTTACGATCTGTCTCGTGCACGGATCGTGTTCCGGGCGAAGTGATTTGAAAAAAGGGTAATATCATGAAAGTGATGGCATCGGTTAAGCGCATTTGCCGCAATTGCAAGATCATTAAGCGCAAGGGCGTTGTGCGCGTGATTTGCAGCTCTGATCCGCGCCACAAACAGCGTCAAGGCTGAACGCCGCGCTTTTTGCTTGCGCTTTTTGTTTGAGGAAAAACAATGGCTCGTATCGCAGGGGTTAACATCCCGAATCACCAGCATACCGAGATCGGCCTGACGGCAATCTTCGGCATTGGTCGCACGCGTTCCCGCGGCATTTGCAGTGCTGCTGGTGTGGAATTTTCGAAGAAGGTCAAGGACCTCACCGACGCAGACCTCGAAAAGCTGCGTGACGAAGTGGGCAAGTTCATCGTCGAAGGCGATCTGCGCCGTGAAGTGACGATGAACATCAAGCGCCTGATGGACTTGGGTTGCTACCGCGGCATGCGTCATCGCAAGGGTCTGCCCCTGCGTGGCCAGCGCACGCGCACCAACGCCCGTACTCGCAAGGGTCCGCGTCGTGCAGCGCAATCGCTGAAGAAGTAAGCGGAACTGACAGTTACAGGAAAACGTAATGGCTAAGGCTTCGAACAACTCCGCGGCGCAACGCGTTCGCAAGAAGGTCAAGAAGAACGTCGCCGAGGGCGTGGTTCACGTTCACGCGTCGTTCAACAACACCATTATCACGATCACCGATCGTCAAGGTAACGCGCTGGCATGGGCGACCTCGGGCGGCCAGGGTTTCAAAGGCTCGCGTAAGTCGACGCCTTTCGCAGCTCAGGTTGCAGCAGAATCGGCTGGCCGCGTGGCAATGGAATACGGCGTGAAGAACCTCGAAGTGCGGATCAAGGGCCCCGGCCCTGGCCGTGAGTCGGCGGTGCGCGCGCTGCATGGTCTTGGCATCAAGATCACCGCGATCTCCGACGTGACGCCGGTCCCGCACAACGGCTGCCGTCCGCCGAAGCGTCGCCGTATCTAAAGTCGCGCATCAGTTGATTCGCGACCGCATGTTTCCTGTCGATGCGAAGGCGTCGGCGGGCTTCGTGCGTTATGCATCTGCTTCGCGCATTTCACTAAGCCCACCGTTCGGCCTATAGGGTTCGAACTAGCGCAGACGAAAGTTTGCGTGATCAATTTTTAAGGATTCAAAGTGGCACGCTATACCGGTCCCAAAGCCAAGCTGTCCCGCCGTGAAGGCACCGATCTGTTCCTGAAGAGCGCACGCCGCTCGCTCGCCGACAAGTGCAAGCTCGACAGCAAGCCTGGTCAACATGGCCGCATTTCGGGCGCACGTACGTCCGACTACGGTACCCAGTTGCGCGAAAAGCAAAAAGTGAAGCGTATCTATGGCGTGCTCGAGCGTCAGTTCCGCCGCTACTTCGCTGAAGCCGACCGCCGCAAGGGTCCGACGGGCGAGAACCTGCTGCAATTGCTCGAATCGCGCCTCGACAACGTCGTTTATCGCATGGGCTTCGGCTCGACGCGCGCTGAAGCACGTCAGCTCGTGAGCCACAAGTCGATCGTCGTGAACGGCCAAGTCGCGAATATCCCGTCGCTGCAAGTGAAGTCGGGCGACGTCATCTCCGTGCGTGAGCAGTCGCGCAAGCAGGCTCGTATCGTCGAAGCGCTGTCGCTCGCCGAGCAAGGCGGTATGCCGAGCTGGGTGTCGGTCGACGCCAAGAAGTTCGAAGGAACGTTTAAGTCGATGCCGGAACGCAGCGATATTGCTGGCGACATCAACGAAAGCCTGATCGTCGAATTGTATTCGCGTTAATCGCGCGGTTAATCGCGCGGTAACCGGATTGGCAGCCGGGGACCCTGATTGCCGGTGGCAAGAGGGCGGCCTCGGCTGTTTTTTTCAGGTTGTTACCGGTCAGCCTTATCGGTGTAACGAGCCGAGGGTATTGAAAAGGAAAACCTATGCAAACCAGTTTGTTGAAGCCCAAGATCATTGCAGTTGAATCGCTTGGCGAGAGCCATGCGAAAGTGGTTATGGAGCCGTTCGAACGCGGCTATGGCCACACCTTGGGCAACGCGCTTCGGCGCGTGCTGTTGTCGTCGATGGTGGGCTACGCGCCGACCGAAGTGACGATCGCAGGCGTAGTGCACGAATACTCGACGCTCGACGGTGTGCAAGAGGATGTGGTCAACCTGCTGTTGAACCTGAAGGGCGTCGTCTTCAAGCTGCATAACCGCGACGAAGTCACGGTGACGCTGCGCAAGGAAGGCGAAGGCCTCGTCACGGCTGGCGATATCGAACTCGCGCATGATTGCGAGGTCATCAATCCCGGTCACGTGATTGCCCACCTCTCGAAGGGCGGCAAGCTCGACGTCCAGATCAAGATTGAAAAGGGCCGTGGCTACGTGCCGGGCAACGTGCGTCGTTACGGCGAGGAGTCGGCCAAGATCATCGGTCGTATCGTGCTTGACGCGTCGTTCTCGCCGGTTCGCCGCGTGAGCTATGCCGTGGAAAGCGCGCGTGTCGAACAGCGTACCGACCTCGACAAGCTCGTGATGAACATCGAAACCAACGGCGTGATCTCGCCGGAGGAAGCGATCCGTCAATCGGCGCGCATTCTGGTCGATCAGTTGTCGGTCTTCGCAGCGCTGGAAGGCACGGAAGCGGCAGCGGAAGCGCCGTCGCGTGCGCCGCAGATCGATCCGATCCTGCTGCGCCCGGTGGATGACCTGGAACTCACGGTTCGCTCGGCGAACTGTCTGAAGGCCGAAAACATCTACTACATCGGCGATCTTATCCAGCGTACGGAAAACGAACTGCTGAAGACGCCGAATCTGGGCCGCAAGTCGCTGAACGAAATCAAGGAAGTCTTGGCTTCGCGCGGTCTGACGCTCGGCATGAAGCTCGAAAACTGGCCGCCGGCTGGTCTCGACAAGTAAGCGAAAGAGTCAATCGCGTTACTGGCAAAGACGCGGATTTTGCTTTAAAATCCGCGTCTTGCTTTTTCTTCGACCGGCCCGTGCGCCACTTTAAAGCGCAATAGAAGAGCTGGATCAAAACTCGTTTAAGGAACTGAAATGCGCCATAAGCATGGTTTGCGGAAACTGAACCGCACGAGCAGCCACCGTCTGGCAATGCTCCGTAATATGTCGAACTCGCTGATCGAGCACGAAGTCATCAAGACGACGCTGCCGAAAGCCAAGGAACTGCGCAAGGTTGTCGAGCCCCTCATCACGCTCGGCAAGAAGCCGTCGCTGGCAAATCGTCGTCTGGCGTTCAATCGCCTGCGCGATCGTGACTCCGTCGCAAAGCTGTTCGACGTCCTCGGCCCGCGTTACGCAAGCCGTCCGGGTGGCTACCTCAGCATCCTGAAGTTTGGTTTCCGTGTTGGCGACAACGCTCCGATGGCGCTGGTTCAACTGATGGACCGCCCGGAAGTCGAAGAAACCGAAGAAGTTCAGGAAGCTGAATAAATTCGGTTGGTGGTGAACGAAAAGGTCAAGCGTAGCTTGGCCTTTTTGCATTGTGGGCTTCGGAGTCGTTGCGGTCGTCGAAGTGAGCGGAGTGCTACGATAAGGCCCGATCCACAAGTCTCACGCACCGCGCCGCACCGGAGCTCGAAGTGAATGTCCCTGTCGTCCTTATGCTGACCACCGTTCCGGATGCACACGCTGCCGACACGTTGGCGCAAGCGGTGCTCGAGACGCGCCTGGCTGCGTGCGTGACGAGGCTCGGCGAAGTGCAATCGCAATATCACTGGAAGGGCGCACTGGAGACATCGCGGGAAGTGCAGTTGCTCTTCAAGACGAGCCTTGCGTGCAGCGCCGAATTGCAGCGCTTCGTCGCGGCGGCGCATCCTTATGAAACGCCCGAAATTCTTGTCTGGCAGGCCGATGCATCGCCCGGATATGGACAATGGGTCAATGCAGAAACGCAGCGTCCTCTTCATGTTTGATCTTCCTCGTCTCGTTTTGCGTTGGCTGATGATGGCCGCGACGCTCGCCTTTCTGCCTTTGGCGATAAACGCCGCGCACGCCGCGGACGACTTCCTCGATCCCGCCGTCGCCTTCAAGTTCAGTGCGTCCGAACAGCCGGGCGAAGTGGACGTGCGTTATAAGATCGCCGACGGCTACTACATGTATCGCGAGCGCTTTGCCTTTGCGGTCAAAAGCGGGGGGGCGATTATCGGCGCGGCGCAACTGCCCGCCGGCAAGGTTCATTTCGACCAGACATTCAACAAGGACGTCGAAACCTATCGCGGCGAACTACTCATCCGCATCCCGGTGACTCAGGCAAAGGGGCCGTTCGAGCTATCGGTTACGTCGCAAGGTTGCGCGGATCAGGGCATCTGCTATCCGCCGATGGAGCGCGTTTATCGCGTCAAGGGTGACGCGTTGCAAGCTGCCGGTGCCGGTTCTGCGACGTCTCCAGCGACAAACACTGCGTCGTCCCAATCCTGGTTCGAACGCGCGACGAGCGCCGACTACGCGCAGTCGATGCTCGAAGGCGGCAGCTTCTTCGCTGTGGTCGGCTTGTACTTTCTGGCGGGCATGGTGTTGAGCTTGTTGCCTTGCTCGTATCCGATGATCCCGATTCTTTCCGCGATCATCGTCGGCGAAGGCGCGCGCGTCACGCGCACGCGTGGTTTTGCGCTGTCGGTGTCGTACGTCGTCGGCATGGCGCTTGTCTATACCGCGCTTGGGATTGCCGCAGCGCTCGTCGGTCAAAGCCTCGGCGCGTGGCTGCAAAACCCGTGGGTGCTGGGCGCGTTCGGCATCCTGCTCGCGGTTTTCGCGATCGCGCTGATCTCGGGAGTCGATATCGCGTTGCCGGAGCGCTGGCAAAGCGGCGTCAACGAGGCGTCTCAGAAACGCGGCGGCGGTAAGTTCGCGGCGGTCGCCGTGATGGGCGCGTTGTCGGCGCTCGTCGTCGGCGCGTGCATGACCGCGCCGCTTTTCGCCGTGCTCGCGTTTGTCGCGCACACGGGCAACGCCGTGCTCGGCGGGGCCGCGCTGTTCGCCATGGGTATCGGGCTTGGTGTGCCGTTGCTGATCATCGGTCTCGGCGCGGGGTCGGTGCTGCCGCGAGCGGGCGCCTGGATGGACGGCGTGAAGGTGTTTTTCGGCGTCGCGTTGCTTGCGGCCGCTTTGTGGATCGTGTGGCCGGTCATCGGTGGCGTCGCGCAAATGTTGCTGGCCGCGCTTTGGCTGCTGGTCGCGGCGGCATCGCTCGGTCTCTTTGCGTCGGGCGCGATCGCGCCGGTCAACGTCTGGAAGCGGCTGGGGCGCGGCCTGGGCGCCGCGTTGGCCATCTGGGCGGCGGCGTTGCTGGTCGGTCTCGCGGCGGGATCGACGGATGCGTTGCGCCCGCTAGCCGTACTAGCCGCGCGCGGCGGTAGCAATGCAGGCGCGACGGCACGAGCATCGGGGCCGATCTTCGCGCCGGTCAAGTCATCGACGGAACTGGATTCGGCGGTGAAATCGGCGGCACGTCCCGCCATGCTCGACTTTTACGCCGACTGGTGCGTGTCCTGCAAGGAAATGGAGAACCTGACTTTCTCCGACGCCCGCGTTCAGGCGCGTCTCGCGCAACTCAATCTGTTGCGTGCGGACGTGACCGCGAACAACACCGATGATCAGACCTTGCTCAAGCGCTTCAAGCTGTTCGGCCCGCCCGGCATCATCTTTTTCGATGCGCAAGGCAACGAGGTCGCGCGCGTGGTTGGCTATGAATCGGCGGATACGTTTTTGAAAAGCCTCGATAAAGTCAGTCCGGCGAACGGGTAACGAAGGGCGATGCATTGCGCACCGCCCTGAAACGACTTACTTCGACGCCCGCAAAATCTTCGCGGCATCCAGCGCGAAATAGGTCAAGACGCCATCCGCGCCCGCGCGTTTGAACGCGAGCAGCGCTTCCATCATCGTCTTGTCGTGATCGAGCCAGCCGTTTTGCGCGGCGGCCTTGATCATCGCGTACTCGCCGCTCACCTGATAGGCGTACGTCGGAAAGCGGAACTCGTCCTTCACGCGCCGCACGATGTCGAGATATGGCATGCCGGGCTTGACCATCACCATGTCCGCGCCTTCCTCGATGTCCATGCGCACTTCGCGCATCGCTTCATCAGAGTTCGCCGGGTCCATTTGATACGTCATCTTGTTGCCCTTGCCGAGATTCGCGGCGGAGCCGACGGCATCGCGGAACGGGCCATAGAACGCCGACGCGAATTTCGCCGCGTAAGCCATGATGCGCGTGTGGATGTGGCCGTCGCTTTCCAGCATCTCGCGGATGGCGCCGATGCGCCCGTCCATCATGTCCGACGGCGCCACGATATCCACGCCTGCTTCCGCCTGGGTGCGCGCCTGATCGACGAGAATCTCGCTCGTTTCGTCGTTCTTCACGTAGCCTTCTTCATCGAGCACGCCGTCCTGGCCGTGACTCGTGTACGGATCGAGCGCGACATCGGTGAGCACGCCGAGCGTCGGGAAGTTCTTCTTCAGTTCGCGCACGGCACGCGGAATCAGACCTTCGGGATTGATCGCCTCGCGTCCATCCGGTGTTTTCAACGACGGCTCGATTGCCGGAAAGAGCGAGATCACGGGCACGCCCAGCTCGACGCACTGCTCGGCCACGCTCATCAACAAGTCGACGGACGTGCGCTCGACGCCGGGCATAGACGGCACGGCATGCCGCACGTTGGTGCCTTCGACGATGAACACGGGATAAATCAGATCGTTCGTGGTGAGGATGTTCTCGCGCATCAGACGGCGTGAGAAGTCATCGCGGCGCATGCGGCGCGGGCGATGATGGGGATAGAAACTCATGACTTGGCTCGGTTTGAAGTGCTTCGGGGACGAGGATGAAAACGCGCTTCGAAAATGCTCGAAGCCTTGCCGGGCAAGCGCTCGGAGCGGTCCGGAAACGTTTTGAGACAATGGTATATCATACCGATCGAGTAAGGCGCTTCGCGCTGAACTCCCCGCTTCTCCTCCCTGAGCGGGTGCCTGTCGTTATTCGATCAGGCTGTTAACCCGCCGTCATGCGGCGGGTTTTTTTCATGCCGCACGCGTTAATTTTCACTCCGCGACGTCTTCCGAAGCCGCTTGCTTAGGCGCGAGCCAGCCTTCAATAAGCTCATGCGCTTCTTCCAGTCCCGTGCGCTTGAGCGCTGAAAAAAGCTGCACGCTCAATTCACCGCGATAGCCCGCATCCTTGTACTCGCCGAATGCTTTTTTCGTCGCGCGCAGGGCGTTGGTCATCTCCTGTCGCGTCAATTTGTCGCATTTGGTGAGCAGCGCGTGAATGGGCTTACCGGTGGGCGCAAACCAGTCGATCATGATCTGGTCGAGCTCGGTGAGCGGACGACGCGAGTCCATCATCAGGATCATGCCGCGTAATTGAGCGCGGCTTTGCAGATACGTCGAAAGCAATTGCTGCCAGTGCGCCTTCGCGGCGCCGGGTACTTCGGCATAGCCGTAACCCGGAAGATCGACCAGAAAGCCGGTCGGTTCGTCTTCAGGCCCGACGGAGAAGTAGTTGATGTGCTGCGTGCGTCCGGGCGTCTTGCTGGCGAACGCGAGCCGCTTCTGATTGCAGAGCACATTGATCGCAGTGGACTTGCCTGCGTTGGAACGGCCGCCGAAAGCGATTTCAGGTTGCGGCGTCGGCGGCAGATCACGAAGGTGATTGACAGTGGTGAAGAAGCGAGCTTGATGGAGCAGAAATGGCATTTGGCGGGTCGACTGAGAGAGCTGCGAAAACATGAAGCCTTGAGAACCCGGCAAATACTGGGCATGCCCCGACTGGCGTCTTTGCGTGTAGCGGGTTATTGTACAATACGACGGTTTTTTAAAGATCCGCACGGGCACGGAAGACCCGGGTTGCAAGCGCACCCACAATGGAGCGAGACAGTTTTAAGGGCGTCTTTTGAGCCCTTTCGTTCGGGTCATGTTGTGGCCGTTCCCGGTTTGCCGCCGTCGTTTTTTGCAGAACCTCACATTCTCACAAGACGAAAAACAGGGTACGCGAATGAACCGACTGTACAGGTCTCTGATGTTGATTCAGGCAGCGGCGGCTTTCGGTGGATTGATAACAGCATCAGCAAACGCGGCGGAGCCCGCGCAACCGGCAAAGCCGGATGTGGCCCGAGGTCAGGCCATTGCAACCCAAGTGTGCGCGGCGTGTCATGCGGCAGATGGCAACAGCGCTGGCGCGGCGTTTCCCAAGCTCGCGGGCCAGCACGCCGAATACATCGTCAAGCAGTTGAAGGATTACAAGACGCAGCCGGGAGCCAAGGCGCCGGCGCGTAACAATCCGATCATGGCGGGCATTGCGGGCGCGTTGTCGGATCAGGACATGATCAACGTCGCCGCATACTTTGCGTCGCAGAAGGCCAAGCCCAACTTCGCGCGCGACAAGAACGACGTTGTGCTCGGGCAGAGGATTTATCGCGGCGGCATCGCGGACAAGGGTGTGCCGGCGTGCGCGGCGTGCCACGGCGCGACAGGCATGGGTATCCCGGTGCAATATCCGCGGCTGTCGTGGCAGTGGGGCGATTACACGGTGGCGCAGTTGAATGCGTTCGCGCAAGGCACGCGTAACAATAGCGAGCCCATGCATGCCATCTCCTCCCGTTTGAGCGAAACGGAGATGAAAGCGGTGGCGGATTACATCGCCGGTTTGCATTGATCCGGGCAGGGCATGCGTTCTTCGGCATCGAACCCGGTAATCGTCGATACTGAGTTGCCCCACGCGTTGCCCGTAAGTTGCCACTGAGCAAACATTAAGCAGCCGGTCCAACGAGGCCGGCGCGAAAACAAGAAAAGGGTGGGACGTCGGTCGACGAGACCGCTCGCGTCGCCACCCTTTTTTGCTGTCAGTCGGAGTTTGAATGAGCGTCACCACATCGGGATTGCAGTCGAAGTCGAGCCGTCGCGCGGTCAGGCATTTTGTCGAACTCGTGAGTTCGATGCGCTTCGCCATCGCCTTGCTGGTCGTACTGGCCATAGCAAGCATCATCGGCACGGTGCTTACGCAAGACGACCCGTACCCCAACTACGTCAATCAGTTCGGCCCGTTCTGGGCGGACATCTTCCGCGGCATCAGCATCTACACCGTGTACAGCGCGTGGTGGTTCATGCTGATCCTGATCTTTCTTGTGATTTCGGTCTCGCTATGCGTCATTCGCAACGGCCCGAAAATGATCGCGGACCTCAAGAGCTGGAAGGATCGCGTTCACGAAGGCGGCTTGCGCGCATTTCATCACAAGGGTGAATTCGTGGTCAGCGCGGATCGCGCGCAGACGGCCGCCACGCTCGAACGTCTTTCCGCAAAGATGGGTTATCGCTTTGTCGCGCGTCAGATTGACGCAGGCTCGACGCTCATCGCGGGCAAGCGCGGCGCGCTCACGAAGATCGGCTACATCTCGGCGCATCTGGCTATCGTCATCATTTGCGTCGGCGGGCTGCTCGACAGCAATCTGCCCATCAAGCTGCAGATGTGGCTCTTCAACAAGACGCCCATTCAGACCAACGCGGTCATCAACGACATTCCGGCGGAGCATCGCCTGTCCGTGTCGAATCCGACGTTTCGCGGTTACGCGTGGGTCCCGGAAGGTCAATACGTCGGCACGGCAATCTTGAATCAACAGGACGGCTCGATCATTCAGGACTTGCCGTTCTCGATTCAACTCGACAAATTCATCGTCGATTACTACTCGACCGGCATGCCGAAGCTGTTCGCGAGCGACATCGTGGTGATCGACCACAAGACCGGCAAGCGCATTCCGGCGCGCGTCGAGGTGAACAAGCCGTTCACGTACGACGGCGTGTCGATCTATCAGTCGAGTTTTCAGGATGGCGGCTCGAAGATGCAGATGACCGCCTGGCCCATGAGCGGCGGCAGCGCGAAAACCACGCCCTTCAACGGTACGATCGGCGGCACTGCGCCCGTGAATCAGCAGATTGCCGGTGCGCAAGGCCAAACGGTCGAATTCACCGATTTCCGCGCAATCAACGTCGAAAACATGACGGACGGCAACGGTGCGCCGGACGCACGCGGCGTCGGCAAGAAGGAAACCTTGCGCGATGCGTTCGACGAGCGCCTCGGCTCCGGCGCAAAGACGTCGAAGCCGACGGATCTGCGCAATATCGGCCCATCGGTGCAGTACAAGGTGCGCGGCACGGACGGTCAGGCGCGCGAGTACAGCAACTACATGTTGCCGGTCGATGTCAGCGGTCAGCGGATGTTCCTCGCCGGCATGCGCCTGAGCCCGAGCGATCCGTTCCGCTACTTGCGCATTCCTGCCGACGAGCAAGGCACGGTGAAGGAATGGATGAATCTGCGCGCCGCGCTTGCCACGCCCGCGACGCGCATCGAGGCTGCGCATCGGTTCGCGCAGCGTTCCGTGCCGCAGGAAAGCGGCGATTTGCAGAAGCACCTGGACGAAAGCGCGATCCGCGTGCTGAATCTTTTCGCCGGCTCGGATGAATCGGGCAACGGGTCCACGAATCCGCAAATGAGCGGCGGATTTCAGAGTATCGCGGCGTTCATCGATCGTTCGGTGCCGAAGGGCGAGCAAGAAAAGGCCGCCGGTTTGCTCATGCGCATGCTGGAAGGCGCAATGTGGGACGTCTGGCAGATTTCCCGCGAACAAAACGGCGAGCCGGCCGCAAAAGTGGACGAGAAAAACAGCGCCTTCGTTCAGTCTTCCATCAACGCGCTTTCCGACAGCTTTCTGTACGGATCGCCGGTATTTTTGCAGCTCGACACGTTCAAACAGGTGCAAGCATCGGTATTCCAGCTGACGCGC
This sequence comes from Caballeronia sp. GAWG2-1, assembly GCF_023631405.1. Classification (NCBI taxonomy): domain Bacteria; kingdom Pseudomonadati; phylum Pseudomonadota; class Betaproteobacteria; order Burkholderiales; family Burkholderiaceae; genus Caballeronia; species Caballeronia sp. GAWG2-1. Next base: position 59,939 of record NZ_JALQDD010000019.1, on the reverse strand, counting down.
GCACCGGGCAAAAAAGTGGTGTATCTTGGCAGCCTGCTGCTCGTGCTCGGCATTTTCTCGATGTTTTACGTGCGTGAACGCCGGCTCTGGTTCTGGCTCAAAGATTCAGGGCAAGGCGGTGCGAGCGTTTTGATGGCAATGTCCACGGCGCGCCGCACGCTCGATTTCGAGAAGGAATTCGAGCGTACGCGCGCGACGGTCGCGGCGGCGCTCGGCACCACGCCGATCGATCCGGCGGCGCAGCATTCGTCGAAAGCATCGGCGACGCAAACACACGAGCCATCCGCGGCCTCCGGCTCGGAAGTATCAACACGGTAAGATCATGGACCTTTCTCAGACCTCCTCCCACGCGCAGCCCAAGACGGAACGTCCGGCATCATCGTCGTCGGGCCTGCCCGATGTCGCCGTTTTCGACGATCGACCGTTCCTCAAACGCCTGGGCGCAATCGACTGGCTGTTCGCCATTGCGATGGTCGCGGGCGCGGGCTTCGCGCTCAACCGCTATCACGCGTTCATGGACGTGTACGACATGGCGGTGCTGGTCGCCGCAGTGCCGACCTTCGTCGTGCTCGGCTGGCGCTGGAAACCGGCGCGGCTGCTCATCGCGACGATCGCGGTCATGTCGCTGTTCTCGATCCAGCTCTATCAGCACGACCTCGCGCGCGCCGAAACCAACTTCTTCCTCAAATACTTCCTGTCGAGCCAATCCGCGATTCTATGGATGAGCGCGCTCTTCATCCTGGCGACGCTCTTTTACTGGATCGGCCTCGTGTCGCGCTCGCAGACGGGCGGCGCAATCGGCTCGCGCATGACGTGGGTCGCGGTGCTCATGGGCTTCACGGGCCTGATGGTGCGCTGGTACGAGTCGTACATGATCGGCGCGGATGTCGGACACATTCCCATCTCGAACCTGTACGAAGTGTTCGTACTGTTTTGCCTCATCACGTCACTGTTCTATCTCTACTACGAACAGCATTACGCGACGCGTCAGATGGGCGCGTTCGTGCTGCTCGTGATCAGCGCGGCGGTCGGCTTCCTGATGTGGTATTCGATTGCCCGCGACGCGCAGCAGATTCAGCCGCTCGTGCCCGCGCTGCAAAGCTGGTGGATGAAGATTCACGTACCTGCGAACTTCATCGGCTACGGCAGTTTCGCGCTTTCCGCGATGGTTTCCGTCGCGTATCTGGCAAAGCAGCGCGGCTTTTTGGCCGACCGTCTGCCGTCGCTGGAAGTGCTCGACGACGTGATGTACAAGTCCATTGCGGTCGGTTTCGCGTTCTTCACCATCGCGACCATTCTCGGCGCGCTGTGGGCCGCCGAAGCGTGGGGCGGCTACTGGAGCTGGGACCCGAAGGAAACGTGGGCGCTGATCGTCTGGCTGAACTACGCGGCATGGCTGCACATGCGGTTGATGAAGGGCCTGCGCGGCGCGGCGGCGGCGTGGTGGGCGCTGACGGGATTGATCGTCACGACCTTCGCGTTTCTGGGCGTCAACATGTTCCTTTCGGGACTGCACAGTTACGGCAAGCTCTGATCTCGCGCCATCGAAAGAAGAGAAACCGCCATGCGTCGCGCTGGCGGTTTTTTTTTGTCTTGTGATGGAATAGCGGCATCCGGTTTGCTGTTTGCACGTATATGAATGGATGGGCGGCGTATCCAATGCCGCGCAAGCAAAGGGAGTATGGCTCCATGTGGATCAGACGTAATCGCGCGCTTTATGGTGACGATATCGCCGCGCACGAAATCACGCCGCGCGATGTGTTCGAGAATCGGCGGCGTGCGCTGCGCTCGATCGGCGCGCTGGCGGCGACTGGCTTGACTGGCGTGAGCGGCATCGCGAATGCGGCGTTTACATCGCCGGATGCGAAGGGCCAGAAACTCGCGGCGAAGGCGAATCCGAAGTTCATCGCGCTCGACAAGGCGACGTCGCTCAAGGACATCACGAGCTACAACAACTTCTACGAGTTCGGCACCGACAAGGGCGATCCCGCCGAACACGCGGGCACGTTGCGGCCGAGGCCGTGGAAAGTGTCGGTCGAAGGCGCGATCAAGAACCCGAAAACCTACGACATCGACGAGCTTCTGAAGCTCGCGCCACTCGAAGAACGTTTGTATCGCCTGCGATGCGTCGAAGGCTGGTCGATGGTCATTCCGTGGATCGGCGTCTCGCTGTCCGAGCTCATCAAGCGCGCGGAGCCCACGGGCAGCGCGAAGTACGTGCAGTTCATCACGCTTGCCGATCCTTCGCAGATGCCGGGTCTTTCGACGCCGATCCTCGAATGGCCGTATTCCGAAGGCCTGCGCATGGACGAAGCGATGAATCCGCTCACCTTGCTCACCGTCGGCTTGTATGGCGAAGTGCTGCCGAATCAGAACGGCGCGCCGGTGCGTATCGTCGTGCCGTGGAAATACGGCTTCAAGAGCGCGAAGTCGCTGGTCAAGATTCGCTTCGTCGAAAAGCAGCCGCCGACGAGCTGGAATCTATACGCGCCGACGGAATACGGCTTCTATTCCAACGTGAATCCTGGCGTGGATCATCCGCGCTGGAGTCAGGCGACGGAGCGGCGTATTGGCGAGGACGGTTTCTTTGCGCCCAAGCGCAAGACGCTCATGTTCAACGGATATGGCGATCAGGTTGCGTCGCTCTATCAGGGCATGGACCTCAAGAAAAACTTCTGAACGATGCCCACTGCATCCGAACTCAAGGGATCGCAAACGCGCGCGAACGTGCGGTCCGGGCCGCGCTGGATCGCGCCCGCAAAAGTGATCGTGTTCATCGCGGCGCTCTATCCGCTGGCGCGCATTGTATTGCTCGGCGTCATGGGCGGACTGGGCGCGAATCCGATCGAGTTCATCACGCGTTCGACCGGCCTCTGGACACTCGTCTATCTCTGCATCACGCTCGCCATCACGCCGGTGCGCCGGCTGACGGGCGTGACGGCGCTCGTGCGCTTTCGCCGCATGATCGGCCTTTACGCGTTCTTCTTCGCCGTGCTGCACTTCACGACATACATTTGGTTCGATAAATGGTTCGATGTCGCCGCGATATTGAAGGACATCGGCAAGCGGCCGTTCATCACCGTGGGCTTTGCCGCGTTCGTGTTGCTGATACCGCTCGCGGTGACATCGCCGAAAGCGATGGTCCGCAAGCTCGGCCGCCGCTGGCAGATGCTGCATCGGAACATCTATCTCGTCGCCATTCTGGCCATCCTGCATTTCTGGTGGATGAAGGCCGGCAAGCACGATTTCGCTTTGCCGAAGATTTACGGCGCAATCGTGATCGTGTTGCTGGGCTGGCGGCTGATCGCGTGGCTCAAAGGACGAATCGAGCGACGCCGGTTGAGCGCATAAAAAAAAGCGATGCCACGGCATCGCTTTTTTAATTCACGGCACGAAGATTCAGTCCGGCAAAATGGATTCGCTCGCGAACAACTGCTTCACTTCTTCGCGTTCGCGCACCACGCGCGCGCGTTCGCCATCGACCATGATTTCAGCGGCGCGCGCACGCGTGTTGTAGTTCGAGCTCATGACGAAGCCATACGCTCCCGCCGAAAGAATGGCGAGCAAGTCGCCTTGCTCGACGGCCAGTTCACGATCGCGTCCGAGCCAGTCGCCGCTTTCGCAAACCGGGCCGACGACATCGTATAAACGCGCGCTTGCCTTGCGTTCGATGACCGGCACGATGCGATGAAACGCCTCGTACATGGCGGGACGCGCGAGGTCGTTCATCGCGGCATCGACGATGGCGAAGTTCTTCTCTTCACCCGGCTTAAGATACTCGACGCGCGTTAGCAGCACGCCCGCATTGCCGACGAGCGAGCGTCCCGGCTCGAAATACACTTCGCGCTGACCGTGGCCGCGCTTTTCGAAATGCGCGAGCAACGTGCGCACGAAGTCGCCGATATCCGGCGGCGTTTCGTCGTCGTATGTAATGCCGAGACCGCCGCCGACGTCCACGTGACGAATGCTCATGCCGTCGGACTCGATCTGTTCGACGAGGTCGAGCAGCTTGTCGACGGCATCGAGATACGGGCTCACTTCGGTGATCTGCGAACCGATATGACAGTCGATACCCACGACATCGAGATTCGCCATGTCATGCGCTTCACGATACGTCGCGCGCGCGTCGCCGAAGGCCACGCCGAACTTGTTCGACTTCAAACCGGTGGAGATGTACGGATGCGTTTTGGCATCGACATCGGGATTCACGCGCAGCGACACGGGCGCCTTCTTGCCAAGCGACTTCGCGACTTCGTTGAGCGCGTGCAACTCGGGAATGGACTCGACGTTGAAGCACTTCACGCCCGCTTCGAGCGCCTCGCGCATCTCGGCCGCGCTCTTGCCGACACCCGAGAAAACCGTGTAGGAAGCCTTGCCGCCCGCGGCCAGCACACGCGCCAGTTCGCCCGACGACACGATGTCGAAGCCCGCGCCCAGGCGCGCGAACACGTTGAGCACCGCGAGATTGCTGTTGGCTTTGACCGCGACGTGCACCGTTGCCTTTCGGCCCGCGCAGGCATCGGCGTAAGCGCGATAGGCGCGCGTCAGTGCATCGCGCGAATAGACGTAAAGCGGCGTGCCGAACTGTTCCGCGAGCGACGCGGCGGGGACGCCTTCGACGTGCAACGCGCCGTCGACGTAGTGGAATGCGGAATCGTTCATGCGTGGAGTCGGATGTACGCGGCTTGGTGCGCGTGAGGCTTAGGTCAGTACCCGGCGGGCGCCGGTTTCAGAGTGGTGTCCGGCGAAAGCGACAGCGGCGCGCCGGAGGTATCGGGAATGTCGCCAGTCTCGCTCGCAGCCGATGCAGCGCTTGCCTTGTCGACGGAAGCGGAAGGCGGCGTATCCTGAAGGTCGCTAGGACGCTGCGGCAGTGGCGGGACAGTGGGAAGATAGAGCGGACCACGTTGTCCACAACCGCCGAGTGCGAGTGTTGCCGCGGCGCTCATGCTCAAAGCCGCTACAATCGCGCTCATCCTGAAAACGACTCGCATGACCGTCCCTGTACCATTGAATCGATGGAGTTTAGCATGACAGACCAGGAATACCTGAGCTTGGCAGAGGCCGCGCTGACGGCCATCGAACGTGCTGTGGATCGGGCTGAAGCCGATATCGAATTCGAGCGTAGCGGCAATGTGCTCACGCTGGAATTCGAGAACCGCACGAAGGTGATCGTCAATCTTCAGCCGCCGAAACACGAGATCTGGCTAGCCGCGAAGGCGGGCGGTTTTCACTACAAATACGTGGATGGCGCCTGGCGCGACACACGCGACAACAGCGAGTTTTTCGCCACGCTCACGAAGTATTCGACCGAACAGGCGGGCGAGCCCGTTCGCTTTTCAGCGAAGTAAGGCACGCCCGGCAAGGAACGTCACTGTCCCTTGAACAGATTCATGATGTCCTGCTTTTCCTGCTCGCCGACTTCGGGCGCCGGAGCCGTGACGCCTGACACGCCCGCTGCCGACGACGCCTGACTCACGCCGATTGTCGCGATGAAGCCGTGGCCCGGCGTCATGTCGTCGAAGTACAGTTCGCCACCGAGCGAGGTCACGTCGGGCGGCGTCATCGGCTTGTACTCGGGCAAGCCCTTCAGCGCGCGCGCCATGTAATCCATCCACACGGGCAGTGCGAGACCGCCGCCCGTTTCCTTGTCGCCGAGCGTGCGCGGATTGTCATAGCCGATCCACGCAATCGCCACGAGCGAACGCTGATAGCCCGCGAACCAGGCATCGCGCGAATCGTTCGTCGTGCCGGTCTTGCCTGCGAGGTCGGTGCGCTTCAACTGATTCGTCTTGGCCGCCGTCCCGTGCTGCGCGACACTTTGCAAAAGGCTATTCATTACGAACGCGTTGCGCGGCGTGATGGCAAGCGGCGCGCTTTGCTGCGCGACGAGCGGTTGCGGATGCGAAACGACCGCGCCGTATGGGTCGGTGATATCGGCGATCAGATACGGATTCACGCGATACCCGCCATTGGCGAACACCGCGTAGCCCGTCGCCATCTGCAGCGGCGTGACGAGACCCGCGCCGAGCGCCATCGGCAAATACGCGGGGTGCCGGTCCGCGTCGAAGCCGAAGCGCGTGATGTACTGCTGTGCGTACTTCGTGCCGATGGTGTTCAAAATGCGGATGGACACCATGTTCTTCGACCTCTGCAGCGCGGAGCGCATGGTCATGGGTCCGTCGAAGCCGCCGCCGTAGTTCTTCGGCTCCCACGCCTGACCGCCGGTTTCGGCGGCGGTGAAGAAGAGCGGACCATCGTTGATGATGGTCGCGGGCGACAAGCCTTTTTCCAGCGACGCCGAATAGATGAACGGCTTGAAGCTCGATCCCGGCTGACGCCACGCTTGCGTCACGTGATTGAACTTGTTCTTGTTGAAGTCGAAACCGCCCACGAGGGCGCGGATGGCGCCGTCCTGCGGCACGAGCGAGATCAGCGCGCCTTCCACTTGCGGCAATTGCGTGATGATCCACTCGCCGTCGTCGTTCTTCATGAGCCGCACGATCGCGCCAGGACGAATGCGGGCATTGGGCTGTGCGCGCGTGGAGAGCGCATTGGAGACGAAGCGCAGATCGGCGCCGTTGATGGTCGCCACGTTGCCGTCGATGAAGCTCGCCTTCACTTCCTTCGTGCTCGCCGACGTGACCACCGCCGCGACGATCTCGCCGTTGTCCGGATGCTCGGCAAGCGCGTCGTCGATAGCCTGCTCGCGGTCGTCCGCATTCGCGGGCAGATCGATGAAACCCTCGGGCCCGCGATATCCATGCCGGCGTTCGTAGTCCATCAGCCCCTTGCGTACCGCGCGGTAGGCGGCGTCCTGATCGGCGGAATCGATCGTGGTCACGACATTCAGACCGCGCGTGTACGCCTCTTCCTTGTACTGCGCGTACATCATCTGCCGCACCATTTCCGCGACGTATTCGGCATGCACGCTGAACTCGCGGCCTTGTCCCTTCACGACGAGCGGCTGATTCTTCGCCTGGTCGTATTCGTCCTGCGTGATGAAGTTGAGTTCGCGCATGCGCTGAAGGATGTACTCCTGCCTCACCTTCGCGCGCTTCGGATTCACGACCGGGTTATAGGCCGACGGCGCCTTCGGCAGACCGGCGAGCATGGCGGCTTCCGCGAGCGAGATGTCCTTCAGATCCTTGCCGAAGTACACCCGGGCGGCGCTCGCAAAACCATACGCGCGCTGTCCGAGATAGATCTGATTCATATAGACCTCGAGAATCTGATCTTTCGTCAGCGCGCGCTCGATCTTGTAAGCGAGCAGCATCTCGTAGATCTTGCGCGTGTAGGTCTTCTCGCTCGACAGGAAGAAGTTGCGCGCGACCTGCATGGTGATCGTGCTTGCGCCCTGTGACGCGTGACCGTTCGACAGCGCCACCGTGCCCGCGCGCAGGATGCCGGTGAGATCGACGCCGCCGTGGTCGTAGAAACGCGAGTCCTCGATGGCGAGCACCGCTTTCTTGAGATGGTCCGGCACATCGCGAATGCGCACGACGCTGCGCCGCTCTTCGCCGAATTCGCCGATCAGCACGTGATCCGCCGTATAGATGCGCAGCGGCACCTTCGGCTTGTAGTCAGTGAGCGCATCGAGCGAAGGCAGGTTCGGCATCGCGACGACGAGCGCATACCCGAGCACGAGCGCCGCGCAAACGATTAGCGCGAAAAAGCTGATGACAAGCGCGGAAAGCAGCCGCAAATACCACGGTCGCCTGGTCGTCTGACCTTCGGGCGGTTTGGATGGCGGGTTGGTCGGGGAAGAGGATTGCATGGCACCACCAAAAAACAGTCTCGGGATTATAGCCGTCCGGGTTTCGAGCCTTTCTTAAGACTTGCGACGAACCGCGGGCGTGCTTCGGTCCCGTTTCTCCTGCTTCGAAACTTCGTCCCTTCAAGATACGCGGGATCGTGCGGATAAGCACCTCTGAAACGCGCCAAACACAAGCGTTAGCCATTTGGCTGAATGTTCGAAAGACGCGCGGCTCACCACAATTCTTCTCGTGCAAGCGCTCGAAAGGTTCGGCGCGCAAGAGACGATGGAGTGAGTCATGAACAAGGCCTTATTGACAGTTACGCGCCGCTTTGCAGCGGGTATCGATGTGAGCGAAAGCGCGGTGCGGATAGTGGTGCTCAGCAAGCGCGTGCGTTCGCCCTCGGCGGTGTGCGTCGAGCATATCGATTGGGTGGCGCTCGAACCGGGCGCGGTGATCGACGGCGAGTTCGTCGATCGCGCCGCCGTGATCGCGGCGCTCTGCGGTACGGTCGAGCGCTTGCCGCAGAACGGCGTGTCGCGCGCGCTGCGTTGCGCAATGGGCTTGCCGTCGTCCGCGACGCTCACCACGCGCGTGCCGCTCACCGCGTTGCTGGAGACGCGCGATGCGCACGCGCTCGTGGCGGACGGCGATCCGCGCGGCGTGCTCGAACCCGCCGTGCTCGCGGAGGCCGAGCGCATCTCGGGCATCGAACGCGGCGCGCTCGCGGTGGACTGGTCAGTCGAAACGCAGGAGGACGGCCGCGCGCAAGTCGCGATTGCCGCCACTGCGCGCCGGCATGTCGAGGCGCGCGTCGAAACGGCGGCTGCGGCGGGAATCGCGCTGTCCGCCATCGACGGCGAACCGGCGGCCGCCATGCGCGCAATGCGTCATTCCGGCAAGGTGGAGCTCGGTCCGGATGCGCGCTTCATGTTTTGCTGGCTCGAAAAAACGGGGCTGCACGGCTGGGTCGCCGGCGCTCACGGCGTCGAGTCCGAAGTGCGGTATCCGGCGCCCGAGCATTCATGTCTCGCCGACGCGCTCCGCGATCTCGCTGGCACCGATGCGCCGCTCGACTGCGTGTACGTCGGCGGCGAAGCGGACCTGATGGCGCAGGCCGCGCTGCCACTTCCCGCGCTGGCGAAGATGTTCGGCTGCCCGGCGCTGCCGTTCGAGTGCGCGCCGTATTGCAATGGCGTGGCGGGCATCGATGCGTCGCTCAAACATTCGCCGCTCTTCGCGGTGGCGTTCGGTCTGGCGTTGCGCGAGGTGCTGCAATGAGCGGCGCGAGCGTGGTCGAAGGCTTCAACCTGCTTCCTTACCGCTTGCGCAAGCGCCGCGAGATGCGCCGTCAGCGGCTCGCGATTCTCGCGGCGGCGAGTCTTGCCGGATGCGCGGCGGTCGGCGCGGTCGCGGGCTGGGATGCCTTGCAGCGCGCGCGTCTGGATGAGCGGCGTCTCGCGCTGGAAGCGTCGCTACGGACATCGGGCGCGCAGCTCGAAGAGCACGCACGGCTCACGCGTGCCGAAGCCGACCGGCGGCGCGCGCGCCAAAACGCGCAACCGCTTGCCGCGCCGCGCGACCGTTTTCTCGCGCTTCTCGACGCGCTGGCTGACGCGCCCCGGCAACCCGGCGTCGAGCTTCAACGCGTCTCGCAACGGACCGACGAAGTCGAACTCGCGGCGCTCGCGCCCGATTCGCAAGCGGCGGCGAACTGGCTCAAGCGTCTGGAGGACGTGCGCGACGTGCAGTCGGTGGAAGTGATCGAGATGAAGCGGCGGCCAACCACGCCGGCGCCGGCGAGGCGCGATGCCGTATCGAACGTCGAACGCTACGAATTCACGGCGCTGGTGCGCTACGCACGCAAAACCGCGGCGGCGGCAAAGACCGCGCAAGCCGCGCTCGCCGTCCGCCGCACGATCAACACCGCTCACGGGAGCAGTCAATGAACACGATGTCCTTCAACGATGCCGGCCGTCTGCGCTCAGTCGCGGCCTTCCATGAATGGCCGCTTCGATGGACGCTCTGCGGCGCGATGCTTCTCGCGGCGATCATCTGCGTCATCGGCGTGCAGGGCTGGCGCGCGGCCGGTCTGATCGATCTCGATGCAAGCCACGCGGCGCTCTCCGTCGCGCAGGAGAAAGCAGGCCAACTGCGCGGTATCGAGGCGCAATTGCCCGATCTGCGCAAACGCGTGGCGGCGGGCGGTCTGAACCCTGAACACTGGACTGCCGCCGATGCGCTGCACGCCGTAGCCAGTCTCGCCGCGCAAAGCGGGTTGCACGTAACGGAGATCGAGCCGCTTCAGACGAAACTCGCCGAGGTCCAGGCACCGCGCGCGCTCCGGTTTCGCGCGGAAGGCGGCTTTGCCGAGATGAAGCGGTTCATCGAGGCGCTCGCGGGTTTGCCGCGTCTCGTCATACCGGAAGGCGTGCAAATCCGGCGGCGGACGGGTGTACTTTCCATCGATACGACCTTGCGCATCCACGATGATCTTCCGGCCGTGCCGCTGCCCGAACCGGCGCGCACGAACGCCTTCGTCATCGATCCGTTCGGCAAGGAAAGCGCCGGTGGCTTTTCGCGCAGCGCGGACTTGCTGCTCGTCGGGACGCTTCTCGGACGTCATCGCGCGATGGCGCTGATGCAGAGCAGCGAGGGCGTTGGCGACTTCCGGCCCGGCGAGAAGATCGGAGACGAATGGCTCGGACGCGTGCGGCCGCGCGCGGTCGAGCTCGCGAGTGACGACGGCGCTTCGCGCACGCTGAGTTTCGCGGAGGACCGCAAGTGATCGCGCCACCAACTTTTCGTTTCAAGAGGCTCGTTCTGGCGCTGGCGCTCCTTTTCGCGTCGCACGCGGTCTGGGCCGAAGCCGATCAAAGCGAACCCATTGCGCCTTTGCCGCCGTTGCCCGCGGGCTACGAGACCTTGCCGACCGACCAGTTCGCCATCGATACGAGCGCGCCGCCCGCGCTCTTGTCGCCGCCCGTCGCGCAGAGTGCGGAGCCCGTGGCTGCCGCGATGTCATCGACGGAAACGAGCGAGGCGCTCGAAGGCCCGCCCGTGCCGATGCCGCAGCCCGAACGTCTGAGCACGCAATCGCCCGGCAGCGCCGACGACGGCAAGCCGATCACGCTCGATCTCAAGAACGCCGACCTGGGCGCCGCGCTGCATGCGTTTGCGCGCTTCAGCGGGCTCAATATCATCGCGAGCGACAAGGTGCGCGGCCAGGTGTCGATCAATCTCGTCGCCGTGCCGTGGCGCCGCGCGTTCGACACGCTGCTCGACGTGAACGGCCTCGCCATGGAGCAGCACGGCAACGTGATCTGGGTCGCGCCGCTCGCGGAACTCGCCGCACGCGAGAAGCTGCGCTACGAGACGCACGCGCGCGCCGCTGATCTCGAACCGCTCGCGAGCCGCACGTTCGTGCTGCGCTATCCGCGCGCGGAAGACGTCCGCAAGCTGCTGACAGGCTCCGGGAGCCAGCGCGTGCTGTCCAAACGCGGCTCCGCCATGGCCGACACGCGCACCAATCTGCTCTTCGTGACGGACCTCGACGCGCGCGTGAAGCAAATCGCCGAACTCGTCGCGCAGATCGACAAGCCCACGCCGCAAGTCGTGATTGAAGCGAAGATCCTGGAAGGCGAGGCGGGCATTTCGCGCACGCTTGGCGTCAAGCTGGGCGTCGCGGGCGTGAACGACCCGGCGCGCGGTCTCTCGGGCGGCAAGGACGGTGTCGTGTACGATTTATCGGCGCGGCCGATCAACGGTTTCGACGCCGCCACGGCCGGACTCACGCTGTTCGCGGCTCAGGCCACACGGCTTCTGAACATCGAACTGAGCGCGCTCGAAGCCGAGGGACGCGGTCAGATCGTCTCCCGGCCGCGTGTGGTGACGGCTGACCGCGCGAAGGCGCTGGTCGAGCAGGGCACGGAGCTGCCGTATCAGGCGAAAGTGGGCAACGGCGTTTCCGGCGTGCAGTTTCGGCGCGCGGCGCTCAAACTGGAGGTCGAGCCGCAGATTACCCCGCACGGGCATGTCATTCTTGATCTCGATGTCGCGAAAGACAGCGTCGGCGAGCAGACCGACGCGGGTCCGGCCATCAACACCAAGCACGTCCAGACGCGCGTCGAGGTCGAGGACGGCGGCACGGTGGCGATCGGCGGCATCTACTCGGAAGACGAGCGCAACGACGTCACGGGCGTGCCCGGACTGTCGAAGCTGCCGTGGCTCGGCTGGCTGTTTCGCCATGACGCGCGCCGCAGCTCGCGCAACGAGCTGGTGATCCTGATTACGCCGCGCGTCATTGCTTCGAGTGGATGAAGGCGGAAAGAAGCGGAAAGCGGGGCCGCGAGCGGGCGGCCCGACTCGACAAAGCGGGCTATTTGCCCTTAAGCTGCCGCACGAACAAAATTCGATTGACTTGAAGGAAACCGAGTTGCAGGAAGGGCACGCGAACGCGAACATCTTTTTCGTCGGACTCATGGGGGCGGGTAAAACCACCGTGGGCCGCGCGGTTGCGCGCCGCTTGCAGCGCTCATTCATCGATTCGGATCAGGAAATCGAGGCGCGCACCGGCGCGCGCATCCCGGTGATCTGGGAGCTCGAAGGCGAGGCGGGTTTTCGTCAGCGCGAAGCCAACGTTATCGACGAGCTGTCGCAAAAGAGCGGTATCGTGCTCGCTACGGGCGGCGGTGCGGTGCTGCGTCCGGAGAATCGCGAACATCTGAAGAATCGCGGCGTCGTCATCTATCTGCGTGCAAATCCGCACGATCTCTGGCAGCGCACGCGGCGCGACAAGAACCGGCCGCTTTTGCAGACCGACGATCCGCGCGGCAAGCTGGAAGCGCTCTTTCAGACGCGTGATCCGCTCTACAACGAGTGCGCGCATTTCGTCGTGGAAACCGGCCGACCTACCGTCAACGCGCTCGTCAACATGGTCCTGATGCAACTGGAGGTGGCCGGCGTCATCAAACCGGCTCAGTCATAATGTCCGTCATGATTTCCCCCTCGATTACCGTCGACGTCGAATTGGGCGAACGCGCCTATCCCATTCATATCGGTGCGGGCCTCATCGGTCGCACGGAGCTTTTCGCGCCGCATGTCAAGGGCGCGTCGGTCGCCATCGTCACCAACTCCACCGTTGATCCGCTCTACGGCGACGAACTCCGCGCCGCACTCGCCACGCTCGGCAAGAAGGTGACGACCGTCGTGCTGCCGGATGGCGAAGCGCACAAGAACTGGGAAACGCTCAACACGATCTTCGACGCGCTCCTCAGCGAACGCTCCGACCGCAAGACCACGCTGATCGCACTCGGCGGCGGCGTGGTGGGCGACATGACCGGCTTCGCGGCGGCATCGTATATGCGCGGCGTGCCGTTCATTCAAGTGCCGACCACTTTGCTCTCGCAAGTGGATTCGTCGGTGGGCGGCAAGACGGGCATCAATCATCCGCTCGGCAAGAACATGATCGGCGCGTTCTATCAGCCGCAAGCGGTGATCGCGGACATCGGCGCTTTGCGCACGCTGCCGGACCGTGAACTCGCTGCGGGACTCGCGGAAGTCATCAAGACGGCGGCAATCGCGGACGCCGAGTTCTTCGAGTGGATCGAAGCGAACATCGCGAAGCTGAACGACCGCGACGAAGAAGCGCTTGCTCACGCGGTCAAGCGTTCGTGCGAGATCAAGGCGTCGGTGGTGGCATCGGACGAACGCGAAGGCGGACGCCGCGCAATTCTCAACTTCGGTCATACCTTCGGGCATGCCATCGAAGCGGGCCTGGGCTACGGCGAATGGCTGCACGGCGAAGCGGTGGGCTGCGGCATGGTGATGGCGGCGGATCTTTCCGTGCGCCTCGGCAAACTGGAAGAGCCCGCGCGCAAGCGTCTCGTGCGCGTGATCGAAGCCGCGAAGCTGCCGGTCGTGGCGCCCACGCTCGGCGCGGCGCGTTATATCGATCTGATGAAGGTCGACAAGAAAGCCGAAGCCGGCGAGATCAAATTCATTTTGCTGACCCGCTTCGGCGAGGTCGAAATAGCAAAGGCGCCCGACCACGCCGTGCGCGAGACGCTCGCCGCAAGCGTCTGAGTATTGGATCGGCGCCGACCCGGCGGCAATGCCGGAGACAACCGGAACCACGACTTGAGCGGAGCAGCCGGTGAGCGAAATAGAAAGTCTTCTTCCGTCGAGCGGGCCGCCATCGGGCTCGTTCGAAGCGTATCTCGCGCCGTACGCGGCGCATTCGGCGTTGTCGCGCGGACGCCGGTATGCCGAAGCGCCGCCTGCCGCCCGTACCGAATTCCAGCGCGACCGCGACCGCATCGTGCACTCCACTGCATTCCGGCGGCTCGAATACAAGACGCAGGTGTTCGTCAATCACGAAGGCGACCTCTTTCGCACGCGTCTCACGCATAGTCTCGAAGTCGCGCAGATCGCGCGTTCGGTCGCTCGCAATCTGAATTTGAACGAAGATTTGGTCGAAGCGATTTCGCTTGCGCACGATCTCGGCCACACGCCGTTCGGTCACGCGGGGCAGGACGCGCTCAACGAATGCATGCGCGATCACGGCGGCTTCGAGCACAATCTGCAAAGCCTCGCGGTGGTGGATCAGCTCGAAGAGCATTACGGCGCATTCGACGGCCTCAACCTCTGCTTCGAGACGCGCGAGGGCATTCTCAAGCATTGCTCGCGCGAAAATGCGCGCAAGCTCGGCGATCTCGGCGAACGCTTTCTCACGGGCAAGCAGCCGTCGCTCGAAGCGCAGATCGCCAATGTCGCCGACGAAATCGCCTACAACAATCACGATGTCGACGACGGCTTGCGCTCCGGCTTCATCACGCTCGAACAGCTTTCCGAAGTCAGCCTCTGGCATACGCATTTCGATGTGGCGCGCGCCGCGTATCCGGACATCGGCGGACGCAGGCTGATTCACGAGACCATTCGCAGCATCATCAATACGCTGATCGTCGATCTGATCGAGGCGACGAGCCGCAATCTCACGCGCGTGGCGCCGAAGTCCATCGACGATATCCGCAACGCGCCGCCGCTCGTCGCGCATAGCGATGAAATTGCCGCGCAAGCTGCCGCGCTCAAGCGTTTTCTGTTCAGGAACCTGTACCGGCACTATCGCGTGATGCGCATGGCAAACAAGGCGAAGCGCGTCGTGACGGGTCTCTTCAACGCGTTCACCGACGACCCGCGCCTGTTGCCGCCCGCTTATCAGGCGCGTCAGGCCGCGGTGGAGGAGTCGGCCAACGACGCGAGTTCAACCGGCCACGACAGCTCGCAGGCGCGGCTCGTCGCGCATTACATCGCGGGCATGACCGACCGCTATGCACTGAAGGAGTATCAACGCCTGTTTGTCATCGACAACAACTAATATCGCGCGTTTCAACGCGCAAGAATCAATTCAAGGAGACTTTCTCGATGAGACGCATGCCCTCGTTCCGCTCGATCGCAGCAGCTGCCGTGCTCGCGTTCGCCGGCAGCACCGAAGCGCAGGCCGCGACGGAAATCCAGTTCTGGCACGCCATGGAAGCCGCGCTCGGCGAGCGCGTCAACGACATAGCCAACGACTTCAACGCGTCGCAGAGCGATTACAAGATCGTCCCCGTGTTCAAGGGTACGTATGATCAGACGCTCGCGGCGGGCATCGCGGCGTTTCGCAGCGGTAACGCGCCCGCTATCCTGCAAGTCTACGAAGTCGGCACGGCAACGATGATGCAGGGCAAGAAAGCCGTCGTTCCGGTCTACGACGTCTTCAAGCAGGCAGGCGTGCCGCTCGACGAGAAGGCCTTCGTGCCGACCATCTCCGGTTACTACAGCGACGCGAAGACCGGCCATCTCATCTCGATGCCGTTCAACAGCTCCACGCCGGTTCTGTACTACAACAAGGACGCCTTCAAGAAGGCGGGACTCGACCCGAACCAGCCGCCGAAGACCTGGGCCGATGTCGAAACCGACGCAAAGAAGATCAAGGCCGCCGGTTACTCGTGCGGTTATTCGTCGGGCTGGCAAAGCTGGATTCAGCTCGAAAACTACAGCGCGTGGCATGCGGCGCCGTTCGCGACGAAGAACAACGGCTTCGACGGGCTCGACGCCAAGCTCGACTTCAACAAGCCGCTGCAAGTCGCGCATATCGCCTTCCTGCAGAAGATGGCGAAAGAAGGCAACTTCACCTACGTGGGCCGCAAGGACGAGCCGGTCTCGAAGTTCTATAGCGGCGATTGCGGCATCATCACGAACTCGTCGGGCTCGCGCGCGACCATCAACAAGTTCGCGAAGTTCGAATACGGCGTCGGCATGATGCCTTACGACGCGAACGTGAAGGGCGCGCCGCAGAACGCGATCATCGGCGGCGCGAGTCTCTGGGTGCTGTCGGGCAAGGACCCGGCCGTGTACAAGGGCGTCGCGAAGTTTCTCGCTTATCTGACTTCGCCGCCGGTCGCGGCGAAGTGGCATCAGGACACGGGCTATCTGCCGGTCACGCAAGCGGCCTACGAACTCACGCAGAAGCAGGGTTTCTACGACAAGAATCCCGGCGCGGATATCGCCATCAAGCAGATGCTGAACAAGCCGCCGCTCGCCTTCACCAAGGGTTTGCGTCTTGGCAACATGCCGCAGATTCGCACCGTCGTCGATGAAGAACTGGAGCAGGTCTGGGCGGAGAAGAAGACGCCGCAACAGGCGCTCGATTCTTCGGTTTCGCGCGGTGACGAACTGCTGCGCCGCTTCGAAAAGAGCGGTGGTTAAGCGCCCATGACGCAGCGCGCCCGCGTGTTTCTCGCGGGCGCCGTTTCAGGATACATCGATGGAAAAACGGTCTCGTTTCGATACGAGCGTCCTGCCGTATCTGCTCGTTGCGCCTCAGCTCGCGATCACCGCGCTGTTCTTTCTGTGGCCGGCGGGCGAAGCGCTCTGGCAATCCACGCAAAGTCAGGACGCGTTCGGCACGTCGAGCGAATTCGTCGGCCTCGCGAACTTCAAGCAGCTCTTCGCGGACCCGCTTTATCTGTCTTCGTTCAATACGACGATGATCTTCTGCGCGCTCGTTACCGTGTCGGGACTCGTGATCTCGCTGCTGCTCGCCGCGTGCGCCGACCGCGTGACGCGCGGCGCGAAAGCGTATCAGACGTTGCTCATCTGGCCATATGCCGTCGCGCCCGCGATTGCGGCGGTGTTGTGGTCGTTTCTGTTCAACCCGAGCATCGGGCTCGTGACGTATGCGCTCGCGAAGCAGGGCATCGTGTGGAACCACGCGCTGAACGGCACGCAGGCCATGTTTCTCGTCGTGCTCGCGTCGGTGTGGAAGCAGGTCAGCTACAACTTCCTGTTCTTCTATGCGGGACTTCAGGCAATTCCGCAGTCGCTGATCGAAGCCGCGGCCATCGACGGAGCCGGTCCCGTGCGACGCTTCTTCGGCATTGCGTTGCCGCTGCTTTCGCCGACGAGTTTCTTCCTGCTCGTCGTGAATCTGGTCTATGCATTCTTCGACACCTTCCCCGTGATCGACGCCGCCACCGGCGGCGGCCCGGCGCAGTCGACCAAGACGCTCATCTACAAGATTTTCGCGGAAGGCTTTCAGGGTCTCGACATCGGTAGTTCGGGCGCGCAATCGGTCGTGCTGATGGTGATCGTCGTTGCGTTGACCATCGTGCAGTTCCGCTTCGTCGAACGCAGGGTGCAATATTCATGATCGAGAACCGACGCGGCTTCGATATCTTCTGTCACGCGGTGCTGCTCATAGGCGTCGCGCTGATCGTGTTTCCGGTGTATGTCGCGTTCTGCGCGGCCACGATGAATTCGAAGGAAGTCTTCACCGTGCCGCTCTCGCTCGTGCCGAGCACGCATCTCTTCGAAAACGTGGCGAACATCTGGACGCACGGCAGCGGCAACGCGGCGGCGCCTTTCGGACGCATGCTGATCAACAGCCTCGTGATGGCGCTCGTGATTTCCATCGGCAAGATCGCGGTGTCGATCATCTCGGCGTATGCGATCGTGTTCTTCCGCTTTCCGTTCAAGAACTTAGCGTTCTGGTTGATCTTCGTCACGCTCATGCTGCCGGTGGAGGTGCGTATCTTCCCGACGGTGCAGGTCGTGTCGTCGATGCATCTGTCGAACACGTACGCCGGGCTGACGCTGCCGCTCATTGCATCGGCGACCGCTACCTTTCTGTTCCGCCAGTTCTTCATGACGCTGCCGGACGAACTGATGGAAGCGGCGCGCATCGACGGCGCGGGGCCGCTGCGTTTCTTCTGGGATGTCGTGCTGCCGCTGTCGAAGACGAACATCGCGGCGCTCTTCGTCATCACGTTCATCTACGGCTGGAATCAGTATCTGTGGCCGATTCTCATCACCAACGAGCAGTCGCTGCAAACCGCGGTGGTGGGCATCAAGAGCATGATCGCATCGGGCGATACCGCGACCGAGTGGCATCTCGTCATGACCGCGACCTTGCTCGCCATGTTGCCGCCGCTCGCGGTCGTCCTGACGATGCAGCGCTGGTTCGTGCGCGGCCTCGTCGATTCGGAAAAATAACCCAATTACCTTGGCATGACGCCCGAGAACAGAAAGCGTCCGCTCGGGCTCAAACGGGAGACTTCAAACATGATTCTCGAAATCGCGCAGTTGCCGGTCATGGCCGGCGAGGAAAGCGCATTCGAAGCCGCTTTCGACGAAGCGCAAAAGATCATCGCGGCGCAGCCGGGCTATCGTTCGCATGAGCTCGTGCGCGGGGCGGACGCCGGCAACGGCTCGCAATACGTGTTGCTGGTGCGTTGGGATTCGGTCGCGGCGCATGATCCGGGCTTTCGGCAATCGGCGGGTTACCAGCAATGGCGCGCGCTGCTGCATCGCTTCTATGAGCCGGGCATCGCGGTCGCGCATTTCGCGACGGTGTGCGGCGCGCTGCGGGACTGATCGATGGCTGCGTTGAATCTCAAGGCGGTCAGGAAAAGCTACGACGGCAAGAACTTCGTGCTGCACGGCATCGACGTGGCAATCGCGGATGGCGAGTTCGTCGTCATGGTCGGTCCTTCGGGCTGCGGAAAATCGACGTTGCTGCGCATGGTCGCGGGGCTCGAAAGCGTGTCCGAGGGCGAGATCCAGATCGGCGGCAAGGTCGTCAACAAGCTGGAGCCAAAGGATCGCGACATCGCGATGGTGTTCCAGAACTACGCGCTCTATCCGCATATGAGCGTCGCGCAGAACATGGCTTACGCGCTCAAGATCGGCGGCGCGGATCGCGCGACTATCGAGAGCCGCGTGGCGAATGCGGCGCGCATTCTCGAACTCGAACCGCTGCTCGCGCGCAAGCCGCGCGAACTGTCGGGCGGGCAGCGCCAGCGCGTTGCCATGGGCCGCGCGATCGTGCGCGAACCGGCCGTGTTCCTCTTCGACGAACCGCTCTCGAATCTCGACGCCAAACTGCGCGTGCAAATGCGCCTCGAGATTCAACGCCTTCACGCGCGACTCGCAACCACGAGCCTTTACGTTACGCACGACCAGATCGAAGCGATGACGCTCGCGCAACGCGTCATCGTCATGAACAAGGGACACGCCGAGCAGATCGGCGCGCCGACCGAAGTCTACGAGCGGCCGGCGACGGTGTTCGTCGCGAGCTTCATCGGCTCGCCCGCGATGAATCTGCTCGAAGGGCGCCTGTCGGAAAACGGCTCGACGTTCGAGGTGGCGGACGGCGGACCGAAGCTGCCGGTTGCGGGCGCTGCCGGTTTGAACGGCACGATGCACGGCCGCGAGTGGATCATCGGCCTTCGTCCCGAGCATATGACACCAGGCATCGTCGGCGCGGCGAGCGCGACGCTCGATGTCGATTCCACCGAGCTGCTCGGCGCCGACAATCTCGCGCACGGCAGGTGGGGCAAGCACGACGTGGCGGCGCGTTTGCCGCATACGCACCGGCCGCAGCGTGGCGAAAAGCTGGCGGTGTCCGTGCCGCCGCAACAACTGCATTTCTTCGATCCGGCGAGCGGTCGGCGCGTCAACTGAAGGGAGTATCCGCGATGAGAACCTGGCCTTATCCCGCAATCGTCGCGCATCGCGGCGGCGGCAAGCTCGCGCCCGAGAACACGCTCGAAGGCATCGACGAAGGCGCGCGGCGCGGTCTGCGCATGATCGAATTCGATGCAAAGCTCTCGGCCGACAATGTGGTTTTTCTGCTGCACGATGATGACGTCGATCGCACGTCGAACGGTCATGGACCCGCACGCTCGATGACTTACGCGCAAATCCGTGCACTCGATGCGGGCTCGTGGTTCGGCAAGCCATTCGCGGGCGCGCATATGCCGACGCTCGCTGAAGTACACGCGCGTTGCACGGAACTCGACATGGCGGCAAACGTGGAAATCAAGCCGTGTCCCGGACGCGAAGTCGAGACGGGTGAGCTTGTCGCGCGTGAGACGGCGCGCTTGTGGGCAAGTGCGGAACCGGCGCCGTTGTTGTCGTCGTTTTCTTACGAGGCGCTGGAGGCCGCGCGCGATGCGGCACCAGAGCTTCCTCGCGGCATGCTGTACGAGGAAGTTCCGGTCGACTGGCGCGAGCAAACGTCGGCACTCGCATGCGTGTCGCTGCATGCGAGTTACCGGCATTTGAGCGAAGCACTCGTTCGCGAAATCAAGGACGCGGGGTTGCGCGTACTTGCCTACACACCGAATGAACCTGAGCGCGTGAAGTTGCTCGCCCAATGGGGAGTCGATGCGATCTGCACGGATCGCATCGATATCATTGGTGCGGATTTTCTCGCGGGAAGTTGAACGACGCGCGCGGCGCCATTGATACTGGCGCCGCTCGTTCCGTCAGCGAGCGCGGGCCAGCAAAACGCCCGCGACGAGCGCCAAGCCGCCGACAAGTGCAATCGTCTGCCAGGGCTTTTCGTGCAGATACGCGTCGGCGTCGTCTATAGCAGCGCCGGCGCGTTGTCTGAGCGCGGCGTGCGTGTCGTTCAGACGGGAACGTGCGCCGTCCAGTTGCGAACTGATTTGCTTGCGCAAGATGGCGGCATCGGCCGATGCGCCGTTCGACAGCGTTTCTTCGAGATCGGAAAGCAGCGCGCGCAACTCGCCGCTGATGTCCTCGGCGGCATCACGGCCATGACGCGCCATACGGCGCGCACGGCGGTTGGTGCTGCTCCAGGAATCTCCGATGGCGTCTCGCGTGTTAGGCAATGCGTTCATAGATCGCTCCGTCGATGGATGAATCGTGGATGGATGACCACACCGCTCGCGAAGAGCGGGAAATCGATGATGCAGCAAATTCGATGCCCATGGGCGCGCACGGTCGTGTCACCACCAAGACTGTCGGTGAACGGCGTTGCGACAGCGTAATAAATGCGCAAGCTCCGCAAATGCGCGGGTCACATTTACAAGAGCCGGTAAAATCAAACGCCGCCACGCTTCATGCATGGCGGCGCTTTTATTTGCATGCCCGCAAATAAAATTTCGGGAACGCCGTGGTTAATCCAGTGTTCTTAGAAACGATAGCCGACACGCAAATAAGTCACGATGGGATTCAACGTGATCTTCGCTTTCGACTGCACGTTCAACGTGCCAACCGGCGTCTGCGCTTGCGAGTTCAAAGTCGCCGTTGCCTTCAACGGAATGAACGACACGGAAAAACCCGCGAACCAATGCTCCGTGAAGTTATAGACGGCGCCCACGTTGAACACCGGCGCCCACGAACTATCCGTGTCGACGGAGGTCGGACCATGCAGGACGTTGCCTTCGAACGATGAGTTCGTGATCTTGGCGTCGGTGAACCAGGTGCGCGTTACGCCAATGCCGACGAACGGACGAAACTTCGCTTGAGGAGCATTAAAGAAGTATTTGAAAAGCAGCGTTGGGCTCCATTGTTTCGCGCTGCCGAGCTTGCCGTATTGCGAGAACGAGCCTGTGCCTTCGAGGTCGAAGGAGGGCGGAATGCCCATTTCGAATTCCGCCGCAATGTGGTCGGTGGCAAAGTAACCAAGCGTGAAGCCTGCCGTATCCGCGCTTGAAATGCCGGCGCCCGTGCCCTGTACGTCGATATTGACGGGAGATCCGCCTACACTTGTCTCTTTGAGCGGGCCGCTGCTGTCTTGCGGGGCGAAGTGAAACCAGCCAGCGGTTGCGTAGAAGGAACCCGCCGACTGTGCGTGCGCCGCGCTGGCTACACACGCAAATGCCGCTGCTCCCACCATGACTTGTTTTATTTTCAATTTGTGCTCCTCCAGAAAAGCACGCTCATTATGAGCATAAGATTTCAAAGTAACCATAGCGTCGCCGTAGAGCATTTTCCCTAAGACGTGTGCGGCGTTGGAATCGTGTTGCATGGCATTTGCATGTGTTTCGTCCACGCTGCCTCAACATCTCCACAAGGTCCCCGATTGGGGTAACACAAACGCGACCAATGGAATATCCAGAATGGCACGGCTTGCACGACTCTATGTTCCCGATCAGCCGCAGCATGTCATCCTGCGCGGTCTCGACCAGCAACCTGCCTTCGTCGACGACCAGGACTACGAGCTTTTTATCGACTGCTTGAGAACTGCATCACGTGATCATCATCTTTCCATTCATGCATATGCGTTGATGCCGCAGGCGGTGCATCTGCTTGTCACGCCGCGCGACGAATCGAGCCTTCCCAAGGCGATGCAGGCAGTCGGGCGTCGTTACGTGGCGCATTTCAATCGCCGTTACACGCGGCGCGGGACGTTGTGGGAAGGGCGATATCGCGCAACGGTCATCGAGGGTGAACGTTATTTCCTGCTTGCCACGCGCGTGGTTGAAACCGCGCCGGTTCGCGCGGGTCTGGTTGCCGCGCCGCAGGACTACAAGTGGTCGAGTTTTCGGCACCATATAGGGCTGACGCTCGACGGACTGATCACCGATCATCCGCTTTTCTGGTCGCTCGGCAACACGCCGTTCGAACGCCAGCATGCATACAAGGAGTTGTGCGATCAGCCGCTCGACGAGCGTGAGGCTAATCGTCTCCTGCAAGCCACACTGAAAGGCTGGGTGCTCGGCAGCGATGCGTACCGCGATTGGGCATCTCGTGCGGCGAACCGGCGCGTGTCGCCATTGCCGCGCGGACGGCCGCGTAAAGTGCGCGAGACGCCTCAATCTCAATAACCACGGGCATCGCGGAAAACGACGCTTCAAAAGGACGGCGGCACGAAGATTCGGGCGCGCCGTTTATTTTTGCCCAATATCGATATGGAACCAATATTTTGGGGCATGCGTGCACCATATCGATAATTAGTGACGCATCATCATATTTTATTTGCCATCTCTTTGATTGGTCGCGTATATTTCGATTTCCGGCGGTTTTTGCGGCGCAGCGCGCCCGTTGCACGACCGGCTTCGCGGCTTCCAAGTCGAAATAAACGTCGCGGGCGACATAAAAAATGGTTCAACGGCCGAGTCGGCCCCTCACAGTAGAGACGGTGTCCCCATGAACGATCATCAGCAACCGGCAGTCGGTTCGCCTCCCGCCGCGCAGGGCATGTATGACCCTACCAACGAACATGACGCCTGCGGCGTCGGTTTCGTCGCCCATATCAAGGGGAAAAAGAGCCACGAGATCATTCAACAGGGTCTCAAGATCCTCGAGAATCTCGATCACCGTGGCGCCGTCGGCGCCGATCCGCTCATGGGCGACGGCGCGGGCATTCTGATTCAGGTTCCGGACGGCTTCTATCGCGAAGAGATGGCCAAGCAAGGCGTGACTTTGCCGCCTGCCGGCGAATACGGCGTCGGCATGATCTTCCTGCCGAAGGAACATGCTTCGCGGCTCGCGTGCGAACAGGAACTGGAACGCACGGTGAAGGCGGAAGGCCAGGTCGTGCTCGGTTGGCGCGACGTCCCGGTCGACGGCAACATGCCTATTTCTCCGACCGTGAAGGCGAGTGAGCCGCTCATCCGCATGATCTTCATCGGGCGCGGCAAGGACATCGTCGTGACGGATGCGCTCGAGCGGAAGCTCTACATCATCCGCAAGACGGCGAGCCACCGCATTCAGGCGCTCAAGCTCAAGCACGGCAAGGAATACTTCGTGCCGTCCATGTCGTCGCGCACGGTCGTCTACAAGGGCCTGCTGCTGGCCGGTCAGGTCGGCGTGTATTACCGCGACCTGCAGGACGAGCGCGTGGTCTCGGCGCTCGCGCTCGTGCACCAGCGCTTCTCGACCAACACGTTCCCGGCGTGGGAACTGGCTCACCCGTATCGCATGATTGCGCACAACGGTGAAATCAACACCGTGAAGGGCAACGTCAACTGGCTGAACGCGCGCACCGGCGCGATCGCCTCCTACGTGCTCGGCGACGATCTGCCCAAGCTCTGGCCGCTGATTTATCCCGGCCAGTCGGACACGGCTTCGTTCGACAACTGCCTCGAACTTCTCGTGATGGCGGGCTATCCGCTCGTCCACGCCATGATGATGATGATTCCCGAGGCATGGGAACAGCACACGCTCATGGACGACAACCGCCGCGCGTTCTACGAGTATCACGCAGCGATGATGGAGCCGTGGGACGGTCCCGCCGCCATCGCGTTCACGGACGGCCGCCAGATCGGCGCCACGCTCGACCGTAACGGCCTGCGTCCGGCGCGCTATCTCATCACCGACGACGACCTCGTGATCCTCGCGTCGGAATCGGGCGTGCTGCCTATCCCGGAATCGAAGATCGTCAAGAAGTGGCGTCTGCAGCCGGGCAAGATGTTCCTGATCGACATGGAACAAGGCCGCATCATCGAGGACAAGGAGCTCAAGGACAACCTCGCGAACGCGAAGCCGTACAAGAGCTGGATCGACGCCGTGCGTATCAAGCTCGACGAAATCGAGCCGAAGGCGGAAGACGTCGAAACGCAGCGTCGCGAAGCCGCCGCGCTGCTCGACCGTCAGCAGGCGTTCGGCTATACGCAGGAAGACCTCAAGTTTCTGATGGCGCCCATGGCGCAGTCGGGCGAAGAGGCCGTGGGCTCTATGGGCAACGACTCGCCGCTCGCGGTCATGTCCGGCAAGAACAAGACGCTCTATCACTACTTCAAGCAGTTGTTCGCGCAAGTGACCAACCCGCCGATCGATCCGATCCGCGAGAACATGGTGATGTCGCTGGTCTCGTTCGTCGGTCCTAAGCCGAATCTGCTCGACACGACCAACATCAACCCGACGATGCGTCTCGAAGTGTCGCAGCCCGTGCTCGACTTCAAAGACATCGCAAAGATTCGCGCCATCGACAAATACACCGGCGGCAAGTTCAGCTCGTACGAACTGAACATCTGCTATCCGGTGGCTTGGGGCAAGGAAGGCGTGGAAGCATGCATTGCGTCGTTGTGCGCCGAAGCCGTCGATGCCGTGAAGTCCGGTTACAACATGCTGATCGTGTCCGACCGCAAGATGGACCGCGACAATGTCGCGATTCCGGCGCTGCTCGCCACGTCAGCCATCCACTCGCATCTCGTGCAGCATGGTCTGCGCACGAGCACGGGTCTCGTCGTCGAAACCGGGTCGGCGCGCGAGACGCATCACTTCGCGCTGCTCGCGGCGTACGGCGCGGAAGCCGTTCACCCGTACCTCGCGCTGGAAACGCTCGCCAACATGGCGGAAGGCTTCAAGGGCGATCTGTCGGCCGAGAAGGTCATCTACAACTTCACGAAGGCGGTCGGCAAGGGCTTGTACAAGGTCATGTCGAAGATGGGCATTTCCACTTACATGTCCTACACCGGCGCACAGATTTTCGAAGCGGTCGGCTTGTCCTCCGAGCTCGTGGAGAAGTATTTCCGTGGCACGGCGTCCAAGGTCGGCGGCATCGGCATCTTCGACGTGGCGGAAGAAGCCATTCGCCTGCATCGCGATGCCTTCGGCGACAACCCGGTTCTCGCGAACATGCTCGATGCGGGCGGCGAATACGCTTATCGCGTGCGCGGCGAAGAGCATATGTGGACGCCGGATGCCATCGCCAAGCTGCAACACTCGGCGCGCAGCAACTCGTATCAGACGTACAAGGAATACGCGCATCTGATCAACGACCAGACGAAGCGTCACATGACGTTCCGTGGTCTCTTCGAGTTCAAGCTCGACCCGTCGAAGGCCATTCCGCTAGACGAAGTGGAGCCGGCGAAGGACATCGTGAAGCGTTTTGCGACCGGCGCGATGTCGCTCGGCTCCATCAGCACGGAAGCGCACGCCACGCTCGCGGTCGCCATGAACCGTATCGGCGGCAAGTCGAACACGGGCGAAGGCGGCGAGGACGAGAAGCGCTACCGGAACGAACTGCGCGGCATTCCGATCAAGACCGGCGACACGCTCAAGTCCCTGATCGGCGATGAAATCGTCACCGACGTCGCGTTGAAAGACGGCGATTCGCTGCGCTCGAAGATCAAGCAGGTTGCATCGGGCCGCTTCGGCGTGACGGCGGAATATCTGTCGTCGGCGGATCAGATTCAGATCAAGATGGCGCAAGGCGCGAAGCCGGGCGAAGGCGGTCAACTGCCGGGCCACAAGGTTTCCGACTATATCGGCAAGCTGCGTTACTCGGTGCCGGGCGTCGGTCTCATTTCACCGCCGCCGCACCACGATATCTATTCGATCGAAGACTTGGCGCAGCTCATTCACGATCTCAAGAACGTGAATTCCGCGGCGAGCATTTCGGTGAAACTGGTGTCCGAAGTGGGCGTCGGCACCATCGCTGCGGGTGTGGCGAAGGCAAAGGCGGATCACGTCGTGATCGCGGGTCATGATGGCGGCACGGGTGCATCGCCCTTGTCGTCGCTGAAGCACGCGGGCACGCCGTGGGAACTCGGTCTTGCCGAAACGCAGCAGACGTTGGTGCTGAACCGTCTGCGCGGCCGTATTCGCGTGCAGGCCGACGGCCAGATGAAAACCGGCCGCGATGTCGTGATCGGCGCGCTGCTCGGCGCGGATGAATTCGGCTTCGCGACGGCGCCGCTCGTCGTCGAAGGCTGCATCATGATGCGCAAGTGCCATCTGAACACGTGCCCGGTCGGCGTCGCGACGCAAGATCCGGTGCTGCGCGCGAAGTTCACTGGCCAGCCGGAACACGTCGTCAACTTCTTCTTCTTCATTGCGGAAGAAGTGCGCGAGATCATGGCGCAACTGGGTATTCGCAAGTTCGAGGATCTGATCGGCCACGCCGAATTGCTCGACACGAAGAAGGGCGTCGAGCACTGGAAGGCGAAGGGTCTCGACTTTTCGCGCGTGTTCTATCAAGTGCCGGTGGGCGCGGAAGTCGCGCGCAAGCACGTCGACGTGCAGGACCACGGTCTGGACAAGGCGCTCGATCACGTGTTGATCGAGAAGTCGAAGGCGGCGATCGAGAAGGGCGAGCACGTTTCGTTCATCCAGCCGGTGCGCAACGTGAACCGCACGGTCGGCGCCATGCTGTCCGGGTTGATCGCGAAGAAGTACGGCCACGACGGTTTGCCCGACGACTCCATCCATATCCAGTTGAAGGGCACGGCGGGCCAGAGCTTCGGCGCGTTCCTCGCCAAGGGCGTGACACTCGACCTCGTCGGCGACGGTAACGACTATGTCGGCAAGGGCATGTCGGGCGGGCGCATCATCATTCGCCCGACCAACGACTTCCGTGGCAAGTCCGAGGAGAACATCATCTGCGGCAACACGGTGATGTACGGCGCGATCGAAGGCGAGTCGTACTTCCGTGGCGTGGCGGGCGAGCGCTTCTGCGTGCGTAACTCGGGCGCGACGGCAGTCGTCGAAGGCACGGGCGATCACGGCTGCGAATACATGACGGGTGGCACGGTGGTCGTGCTCGGCGAGACGGGCCGTAACTTCGCGGCGGGCATGTCGGGCGGCGTCGCGTTCGTGTTCGATCCGGACGGCACGTTCGGCGCCAAGTGCAACAAGACCATGGTGGCGCTCGATCCGGTGCTGCAACAGGCCGAACAGGAGCGCACGGTGGATCGCGCGCTGTGGCATGCCGGCAAGACCGACGAAGCGCTGCTCAAGGGTTTGATCGAGCGTCACTTCCAATTCACCGGATCGCCGCGTGCCAAGGCGCTGCTCGAGAACTGGGATGCGTCGCGCCGTCAGTTCGTGAAGGTGTTCCCGACCGACTACAAGCGCGCGCTCGGCGAGATCGGCGCGAAGAAGGCAAAGGACGCACTCGCGGCCTGAGCGGTCTCACTATAGAAGAGCTCTCCGGTACGCCGGAGAGCGAGTTCCTCACTAAATACAGAGAAAGAAGAGAACCACATGGGCAAGGCAACCGGTTTTCTCGAGTTCGAACGCCGCCACGAGGCGTACGAAGCACCGCTGACCCGCGTCAAGCATTACAAGGAATTCGTCGCCGCGCTGACCGATGAAGACGCCAAGGTTCAGGGCGCACGCTGCATGGACTGCGGCATTCCGTTTTGCAACAACGGTTGTCCGGTGAACAACATCATTCCGGACTTCAACGATCTCGTGTTCCGTCAGGACTGGAAGAGCGCGATCGAAGTGCTGCATTCGACCAACAACTTCCCCGAGTTCACGGGACGCATTTGTCCGGCGCCGTGCGAGTCGGCTTGCACGCTCGGTATCAATGACGATCCGGTGGGCATCAAGTCGATCGAGCACGCGATCATCGACAAGGCGTGGACCGAAGGCTGGGTCGCGCCGCAGCCGCCCAAACACAAGACCGGCAAGAAGGTTGCGGTGGTCGGCTCCGGTCCCGCCGGGCTCGCGGTCGCGCAGCAACTGGGACGCGCCGGTCACGACGTGGTCGTGTTCGAAAAGAACGATCGCATTGGTGGTTTGCTGCGTTATGGCATTCCCGACTTCAAGCTGGAGAAGTGGCTGATCGACCGCCGCATGCGCCAGATGGAAGCGGAAGGCGTGTCGTTCCGCACCAACGTGTTCATCGGCAAGGACGCGCTGCCGGGGCACATCGGCAATACGGCCAAGGAAACCATCACGCCGGACGAACTGAAAGAACAGTTCGATGCGGTCGTGGTGGCGGGCGGTTCGGAAACGCCGCGCGATCTGCCGGTGCCGGGGCGCGAACTGGAAGGCATCTATTACGCGATGGAATTCCTGCCGCAGCAGAACAAGGTTAACGCAGGCGACAAGCTCGCGGAGCAACTGGTCGCGAAGGGCAAGCATGTCGTCGTGATCGGCGGTGGCGACACGGGTTCGGATTGCGTCGGCACCTCGAACCGGCATGGCGCGAAGGGCGTGGTGCAGTTCGAACTGCTCGCGCAGCCGCCCGAGGAAGAGAACAAGCCGCTCGTGTGGCCCTACTGGCCGATCAAGCTGCGTACGTCGTCGTCGCATGAAGAGGGTTGCGAGCGTGACTGGTCGGTTGCGACGAAGCGTTTCGAAGGCAAGAACGGCAAGGTCGAGAAGCTGATCGCGGTGCGCGTCGAGTGGAAGAACGGCAAGATGCAGGAAGTGCCGAACAGCGAGTTCGAGCTGAAGGCCGACCTCGTGCTGCTCGCCATGGGCTTCACGCAGCCAGCTTCGCCGGTGCTGGATGCGTTTGGCGTCGACAAGGACGCGCGCGGTAACGTGCGCGCCTCGACCGAAGGTGACAAAGCGTATTACACGTCGGTGGACAAGGTGTTCACCGCAGGCGATATGCGGCGCGGTCAGTCGCTCGTGGTGTGGGCGATTCGCGAAGGGCGTCAGTGCGCGCGGTCGGTGGATGCGTATTTGATGGGCAGTAGCGAATTGCCGCGATAAGAGAGCGGGGATGATGGGACGAAAGGGCGGACCTTTGGGGTTCGCCCTTTTTTGTTGGCGGGGTTATGCCACCAAAAAAAACCGCACCCACAATTGCTCGCGGATGCGGTTCTTCCTTCAGCAAGAGACGGAATCAAGCCTCCGCCATCGTCCTCTCTATCTCGATCCGATAATCATGGAACAGCGCCACCGACTCCCGGTGCGCAACGCTCAAAATCGCCGCCTTCGGCAAACGTTCGACGAGCGTGTTGTAGATATGCAGTTCGTTATCCGCATCGAGGGCGCTGGTGGCTTCGTCGAGGAACAGGAAGTCGGGCTTGTGCAGCAGCACGCGCGCGGCGGCAAGACGCTGTTGCTCGCCCGGCGACAAGCTGCGCGCCCAGTGCGCATTTTCTTCCAGGCGGTCGCCATACTCGGCCAGATTGCACAGACGCAGCGCCTCGCGCGATTCCTCGTCGGTGAAGGTGCCACCCGGCGACGGATAGCTCAACGCCGCGCGCAGCGTGCCGATCGGCAGATAGCTCACTTGCGGGATAAACAGCATCTTCGCGTCGACGGGTGCGTCGATACTACCGTCGCCAAACGGCCAAAGGCCCGCCAGAGCCCGCATCAGCGTGCTCTTGCCCGCGCCCGACGGCCCGACTATGAGCCAGCGCGATCCCGGTTCTATCGTCACATCGCCCACGCGCGAAAGCGGCGTGCCATTCGGCAACGCGAGCGCAAGCCCCTTGGTAGTCAGCGCTTTCGTGCTCGTGTAATGCAGGTTGATACCGCCATGCGCCGTTGCCGGCGACGTTTCCTCGCGGATATGCGTCGAGCGCATCACACGCTTGAATTCGCGCAGACGATTCACCGTGGCGCGCCATTCGACCAAGGTCGAGTAACTGTTGATGAACCAGGAGAACGAATCGCTGACCGTGCCGAACGCCGATGAAATCTGCATCAAGACGCCGAACGAGAACGCGCCCGCGAAATAGCGCGGCGCGGCAACCATGATCGGGAAGATGATGGCGATCTGTCCGTAGAAACTGAGCACGAAGGTCATGCGCTTCGTGTACTTCATGATCATCCACCAGTTGTCGCGAATGCGCTGGAAAATGGTCTTCGCGTTGGCCGTCTCGGTGGCGATGCCATCGTAAAACGCGATCTGCTCGGCATTCTCGCGCACGCGGATCAGCCCGAAGCGGAAATCGGCCTCGACCTTCTGTTGCTGGTAGTTGATCGACACCAGCGGATGTCCGACCTTCTGGATGATGACCGAGCCGATGATCGCGTAAAGCGCCGCCGCCCAGACCATGTAGCCGGGAATGACGAGCGGCGTGCCGAATGCCGTGATGGTCAGCGCGCCCGCGAGCGTCCACAAAATGGTGATGAACGTGACGAGCGTGACGAGCGTGGAAAGCAGATCGAGCGACAGAGACAGCGTGGTGGTCGCGAAGGATTGCAGGTCGTCGCTGATCCGCTGGTCGGGGTTATCGGCGAGACGGTCGCGTTCTATGCGGTAAAAAGCGCGGTCGCCGAACCACTGTTCGAGATACTTGTTGGTCAGCCACTGGCGCCAGCGGAAGCCGAGCATCTGCCGCAGATACCGCCCATAAACCGCGAGCAGAATGTACGCGAAGGCGAGGCCGGTGAAGACCAGCAGCAGGTGCGGAAAGTCGTGGACGTTCTTGTTCTGCAGCGCGTTGTAGAACGCCGCGCTCCAGCTGTTGAGCCGCACGTTGATCCATACGACCGTCATGTTGATCGCGATGATGGCAACGAGCAGACCCCACGCGAAGCCGCGCTCCTCCGAGACCCAGTAGGGCTTGATGAGGCTCCACGCAGAGACCGTGTCGGCTTGTTGCTGCGTGTTTTCCGGTTGAGAATTGGCCATGACCTTCCTGATGATATGCCGGTCCGAGTTACGAATGGACGCACCGCGCCGCGATACTCGCACGCGCAGCCTCTTTCCTGTCCCGCAGATTGTTCAGAGGTTCCCTTAACTGCCGCTTAATTCCGTGCTCATTCGCACAACCATGCGGAGAACCATGCTCGCGGCATTGTGCCAGAGTGCCGACCGAGGCGACCAAAGGCGGGGAATCCCGGTTTGCAGCGGCTTTGGCTTTCATGGTCTAATGATCTTCGACGAAACAGGGGTGCTTCGCGCGCGATGTCATCGAATTATCGGTGTGCTGGCGCGGCGAGGCTGAGAGAGACCCTTTGCACCCGATCCGGGTAATACCGGCGAGGGAAGTTTCCGGAGAACGCGCGGCCGTCGCGCCTTTCCTCCAGGTTCTTCCATCATCTTTCTTTTCCGCCTGGCGCGCGTTGTTTGCGTTGCCGCTGCCGGGCCGGTCTCTCCTCTGCAAGTTTTGTCTTCGCGTTCGTGCGTTTGCTGCACGGCGTTATCAGTCGTGGATAAGACCGGAGCGGCGCCCAGCCTCGTTTCGATCGACAGGAGACATCGGAAAAGTGAACACGATCGATCAGCCCGCCGCGCGCCGGCCAGACTTCGCCGTCATCGGCGGAGGACTCGTCGGGCGGCTCGTGGCGTGGCAACTCGCGGGCGCGGGCCACGGCGTCGCGCTATACGAGCGCGGCGACGCGGCGGGCACGCAGTCGGCTGCGTGGGTGGCCGCCGCGATGCTCGCGCCGCTCGCCGAGGCGACGAGTGCGGAGCCGCTCGTCGTCGAACTCGGCGCGGCGTCGCTGGAACGCTGGCCGGGTCTCATCGCCGAGTTGCCCGAGCCGGTTTACTTTCAGCGCAACGGCACGCTCGTCGTCTGGCACGGCGCGGATCGCGCGGAAGCGCCGCTATTCGAACGCAGGTTGCGCGCCAACGCGCCTGCAAGCTTGCTCGATGGCGGCTTCGTCAAGCTCGCGGGCGCGGAAGTCGCGCAAGCGGAACCCGCGCTCGGCACGCGTTTCGCGCAAGGCTGGCTGCTGCCGCACGAAGGTCAACTCGACAATCGTCAGGCGCTTCGAGCGCTCGCGGCCGGACTTGGGGCGCGCGGCGTGCGCACGCACTGGAATTCTCCGGTCGATGCCCTGCCCGACGCGCGCTGGATCATCGATTGCCGTGGGCTGGGCGGCAAAACGGCGTGGCCCGCGTTGCGTGGTATTCGCGGGGAAGTGGCGCGCGTGCATGCGCCGGGCATCGGGTTGTCGCGGCCGGTGCGGCTGCTGCATCCGCGTTATCCGCTGTATATCGCGCCGAAAGAGGACGATCTTTACGTGATCGGCGCGACCGAAGTCGAAGGCGAGGACATGTCGCCCGTGAGCGTGCGCTCGGCGCTGGAACTGATGAGTGCGGCGTTCGCGGTGCATCCGGGTTTCGGCGAGGCGCGCATCCTCGAACTCAATTCTCAGTGCCGGCCGACGCTGCCGGATCATCGGCCGGCCATCGTCTGGGACGGGGCGCGGACCGTGCGCGTGAACGGCCTGTATCGGCACGGCTTCCTGATCGCGCCGGAAGTCGCCGATGCCGCCTGCGCACTCGCCCAAGCCATCGCGGGCGGAACCGTCGCGGACGCCGCATCGTTCGCGGATTATCGCGGCGGCGCGCGCTGGTCCGAACTTCTGCATAGCGAACCGCCCATCGCGGCCGCGCTCTAGTCATCGAAAGTCAAAGCCATGAACATCCACATCAATCAGCGCGAATTCAGTCTGACCGATGCCGCCACCGTCACCGACGCGCTCGCCGCATTCGGCGCAAAACCGCCGTTCGCGGTCGCGCTCAACGGACAGTTCGTCGCGCGCGGCGAGCACGGCACGAAGACGCTTCGAGCCGGCGACAAGCTCGACGTCGTGTCGCCCGTCGCGGGCGGCTGAATCTATCGAATCCGAAGGATCGAATCATGACCTCACACACCGCCGCCCATAGCCTCACGCTCTACGGCCAGACGTTCCCGAGCCGTGTGCTGCTCGGCACATCGCGTTATCCGTCGCTGCAATCGCTTTCGGATTCCATCGATGCCGCGCGGCCCGGCATGGTGACCGTCGCGCTGCGCCGTCAGTCCGAGACTGGCGAGGCCGGTTTTTTCGATGTCCTCAAGCGTCACGGCGTCGCGCTGCTGCCAAACACGGCGGGCTGCCATAGCGTCGATGAAGTGCTGACCACCGCCTACATGGCGCGCGAGGTTTTCGACACGCCGTGGATCAAGCTGGAACTGATCGGCGACGACTACACGTTGCAGCCCGACCCGATCGGCCTCGTCGAAGCGGCGGGCAAGCTCGTGCGCGACGGCTTCAAGGTGCTGCCTTATTGCACCGAGGATCTCGTGATCGGCCGCCGTCTGCTCGATGCCGGCTGCGAGGCGTTGATGCCCTGGGGCGCGCCCATCGGCACCGGCAAGGGCGTGACCAATCCCTACGGTCTGCGCACGTTGCGCGAGCGGCTGCCAGACGTGCCGCTGATCGTCGATGCAGGCCTCGGCGTGCCCTCGCATGCGTGCCAGGTGATGGAATGGGGTTTCGACGGCGTGCTCTTGAACACCGCCGTGTCGCAGGCGACCTTTCCGTCGCAGATGGCGCGCGCGTTCGCGCTGGGTGTCCAAGCCGGGCGCACGGCGTTTCTCGCCGGTCCGATGGCCGAGCGCGACAGCGCGCAGGCCAGCACGCCGGTCGTTGGCATGCCGTTCTGGCATCAGGACGGAGGTGCTGCATGAGCTTGCTCGGACACGAAGTTTTCTGGCCGCCGGCGGACGAGTTGACCGAAGTCGCCGAACGTATCCGCGCGCGGCTCGGCGAGTGGCCCGCGCCGCCAACGCGCTGGCGCATCTGCCTGACCGTGCCGGATACGCCAAGTGCGCAGGATCTGCTCGTCGTCAACGAGCCATACGCCGCGGGCAATGCGACGGTGCTGGAAGCGTACGAACGTCGCGTGATATTGCTGCATGCAGGCGCGCGCCATGTTCTCGAAGGCGAGCGTTCCGACGACTGGCTGGCCGCGCTGGCGGCGTTCCTCGACTGCAATTTCGAACCGCACGATGCGCTCGTCCTGGCAATGGCATGGCGCGCCGGCGACGAACAGAAAGAAGACGCGTGGCCAAGCGACTTCGACACGTTCCCGCGCGTCGGCGATCTTCCACCCGCGCCGGAACCTGCTTTTCCCGCTTGCCCGGACAAGCTCGGTCTTTACCCCGTCTTGCCGAGCGCGAATTGGGTCGAACGCGTGCTGGACCTCGGAGTGCGCACGGCGCAGTTGCGCCGCAAGACCACCGACGCAGCGGACCTTCACGGCGAAATCGAGCGTTCGGTCGTGGCGGGGCAGCGGCATCAGGCGCAGCTTTTCATCAACGATCATTGGCGCGAAGCGATCGCCGCACGCGCTTACGGCGTGCATCTCGGTCAGGAAGATGTCGAAACCGCCGATCTGCAGGCAATCGCGCAAGCCGGGTTGCGCCTCGGACTTTCGACGCACGGCTATTACGAGATGCTTCGCGCGCTGCACTTCCGGCCGAGCTATCTCGCGCTCGGCGCGGTGTTTCCCACCACGACGAAAGTCATGCCCACCAAACCGCAAGGCCTGGCGCGGCTTACACGCTACGTAAAGCTTCTGAAAGGACGTGTGCCGCTCGTCGCGATCGGCGGTATCGACGGCAAGGTATTGCCCGAGGTGCTGGCGACCAGCGTAGGAAGCGCTGCTGTCGTGCGTGCCGTGACAGAAGCGGCGGACACCGAAGCCGCCGTCGAGTCGCTACAACAAAGCTTTGCAAATCAAGGGTAAATGTTCTGAAAATCATATCGGGTAGAGCGTAGGTAAAGCACCGATTGCGCGCAGGCCCTATAATTCGGCCTCTTGCGTCCAAGGAATTTCTTACCTCGTGCCAGCTTTCCCCGAGCCCCTGCTAGAGCTTCGCGACGTCGATTTCGGTTACGGTAATCGGCCCGTTCTCTCGAACCTGAACATGCGTTTCACGCGTGGTCAGGTGGTTGCGGTCATGGGTGGCTCCGGCTGCGGCAAGACGACAACCTTACGGTTGATCGGCGGGCTGGTGAAAGCCAGCCGCGGTCAGGTGCTGTTCGCGGGCAAGGACGTCGGCACGCAATCGCGCGATGGTCTTTACGCGCTGCGCCGCCGGATGGGCATGCTGTTTCAATTCGGCGCGCTGTTCACCGACCAGACCGTGTTCGAGAACGTCGCGTTTCCGCTGCGGGAACACACGGATCTGCCGGAAGAGCTCATCCGCGATCTCGTCCTGATGAAGCTCAACGCGGTCGGCCTGCGTGGCGCGCGCGATCTCGCGCCGTCGGAGATTTCCGGCGGCATGGCGCGCCGCGTCGCGCTTGCCCGCGCCATCGCGCTCGATCCCGAACTGATGATGTACGACGAGCCGTTCGCCGGTCTCGATCCCATCTCGCTCGGCATAACCGCGCAACTCATCCGTACGCTCAACGACGCTCTCGGCGCCACGTCCATTCTCGTTTCGCACGATGTGCCCGAGTCGTTCGCCATTGCGGACTACGTGTACTTCGTCGCGAACGGCGGCATTCACGCGGAAGGCACGCCGGAGCAATTACGCGCGTCGGAAGACCCGACCGTGCGTCAGTTCATCGACGGCACGCCGGACGGTCCCTTCAAGTTTCATTACGCGAGCCAGCCGCTCGCGGCGGATTTCGGCATCGGAGGGAAAGCATGATCAGCGCACTCGGACGCTGGGTGCTCGACGGTTTCGGAACCGCCGGTTATGCAATGCGCATGCTGTTGCGCCTCGTACTCGAATTCTTCCCGCTTTTGCGGCGGCCGCGTCTCGTCACGAAGCAAATTCACTTCGTCGGCAATTATTCGCTTGTCATCATCGCGGTGTCGGGCCTGTTCGTCGGCTTCGTACTCGGGCTGCAGGGTTATTACACACTGAACCGCTATGGTTCGGAGCAGGCGCTTGGACTGCTCGTCGCGCTTTCGCTCGTGCGCGAGCTCGGGCCGGTCGTCACGGCGCTGTTGTTCGCCGGCCGCGCGGGTACGTCGCTGACCGCCGAGATCGGTTTGATGAAGGCGGGCGAACAACTCACGGCAATGGAAATGATGGCCGTCGATCCCATGAAAGTGGTGGTCGCGCCGCGCATGTGGGCGGGCATCATCGCCATGCCCGTGCTGGCGGCCATTTTCAGCGCGGTCGGCATAATCGGCGGGTATGTGGTCGGCGTGTTGCTGATCGGCGTGGATTCCGGCGCGTTCTGGTCGCAGATGCAAGGCGGCGTGGACGTGTGGCGCGATGTCGGCAATGGCGTCATCAAGAGCATCGTGTTCGGCTTCGCGGTGACGTTCATCGCATTGTTCCAGGGCTACGAAGCACGGCCTACGCCGGAAGGCGTGTCGCGCGCGACCACGAAAACGGTCGTGTACGCGTCGCTCGCGGTGCTCGGCCTCGATTTCCTGCTGACCGCGTTGATGTTCAGCTGATGTCCAGCTAATGAACCAAATGCAAAACGCCCGCGAGGGCGTGGGCGTTGTGAAGGGCACAGACCTCACACGCGCTCTGCGACAAGATTCTCTTTGGGAAGACGATGAAAAAGACTGCTCTCGACTTTTGGGTCGGCCTCTTCGTGGTGCTCGGTTTCGTGGCGCTGCTGTTCCTTGCGCTGAAGGCGGGCAACATGAGTTCGCTGTCGTTCCAGCAGACCTACGCGGTGAAGCTCAAGTTCGACAACATCGGCGGCCTTAAGGCGCGCGCGCCGGTCAAGAGCGCGGGCGTGACGGTCGGGCGCGTCGGCTCGATCAGCTTCGATGGAAATACGTATCAGGCGGTGGTCGCCATCGACATCGACAAGCAATATCAATTTCCGAAAGATTCGTCCGCCAAGATTCTGACTTCCGGTCTGCTCGGCGAGCAGTACATCGGCTTGGAGCCGGGCGGCGACGATCAGATGCTCAAGAATGGCGACACCATCACGATGACGCAGTCCGCCGTGGTGCTGGAAAATCTGATCGGACAGTTCCTCTATAACAAGGCAGCGGATTCCGGCGCGTCGAAATCCTCGGCGGCGCCGGCGGCAACGGCAGCTCCCGCACCGGCATTTCCGGGTGCGGCAAGCGCGATGGGCGCGAGCGCAGCCTCGGGTACGGCTCAATAAGGAGAAACAACATGCACTCGACAGGGATGCGGCGCGCAATCGTTCTAGCGGCAACGGTGGGCATGTTCGGCGGGTGCGCGACAGTGACCACTCCGACCAAGGGCGATCCCTTCGAGAGCTACAACCGGACGATGTTCACGATCAACGACAAGGTCGATCAATACGCGTTCAAGCCGGTGGCGCAGGCTTACGTCTGGGCCGTCCCGGAACCCGTGCGCAACAGCGTCACGAACTTCTTCTCGAATATCGGCGATGTCTACATCGCGGCGAACAATCTTCTGCAACTGAGAATCGCGGATGGCGTGTCGGACATCATGCGCGTCGCGATCAACACGGTGTTCGGCGTGGGCGGTCTGTTCGACGTGGCGACCATCGCCAAGCTGCCGAAGCATTCGGGCGACTTCGGTCTCACGCTCGGCCACTACGGCGTGCCGCCTGGCCCGTACGTCGTGCTGCCGCTCCTTGGACCAAGCACCGTGCGCGATACCGGCGGCCTCGCGGTCGATTATTTCGGTAATCCGCTGAGTTACGTGCAGCCGGATTCCGTGAGCTGGGCCTTGTACGGCGTAAATCTCGTGAACACGCGCGCGAACCTGCTGGATGCATCCGACATTCTTTCGGATGCCGCGCTCGACAAATACTCTTTCGTTCGTAACGCTTACCTGCAGCGGCGGCAATATCTGATTACCGGTGGCGAAGGCAACTCGCCCGATTACAGCGAAGCGCCGCTTCCAAACTACGATGCGGAAGGCGCGGAAGCCGCGACTCCGGCGGGCGCTTCGGCCACGGCGGTTCCGTCCGAAGCGGCATCGGGCGCGACACCTGCTTTTGGAGCCGCTGGCGCGCCGCGCGCAGCGAGCGACACGGGCAATAACACGGTTCCGGGACATCAGTACGTTCCGCCGCGCGCGCCGGGATTCCCTTCGTTCCGCTTGCGTTGAGCGGACTGGCGCTAACGGCCGGTAAAATACTTGGCAGCATTTTTTACAGTTTGACAGGCGCGCGGTCTGAACTCGTTCTAGCCAGCGCGCTCAAACTCAAGCCCCTTTTTTTGCAGGATCTGCGATGAAAAATATCTTTTTGCTTCCCATCTTCGCCATGCTGATCGCGTTCTGCGGCGCGGCGTCGGCGCAATCCGTCGACTCGAGCGCGCCCGACGTGATGATCAAGACCGTCACGCAACAAGTGCTCGACGACATCAAGTCCGACAGCAAGATTCAGTCGGGCGACATCCAGCGCATCACTGAACTCGTCAATCAGAAGA
Organism: Caballeronia sp. GAWG2-1; assembly: GCF_023631405.1. Lineage (NCBI taxonomy): Bacteria > Pseudomonadati > Pseudomonadota > Betaproteobacteria > Burkholderiales > Burkholderiaceae > Caballeronia > Caballeronia sp. GAWG2-1. Next base: position 21,170 of record NZ_JALQDD010000019.1, on the reverse strand, counting down.
TCCTGCCGTACACGGACTTCACCCGTACCACGCGTCTCGTGATGGGGCGCAACTGGAACACGGCAACGCCCGAGCAACAAAAGCAGATCGTCGAGCAATTCAAGATGCTGCTCATTCGCACGTATTCGGGCGCGCTCGCTCAGGTTCGTAACCAGACGGTGCAGTACAAGCCCTTCCGCGCGTCGCCGGAGGACACGGATGTCGTGGTCCGCTCGGTCGTGATGAATAACGGCTCGCCGATCGAACTCGACTACCGCCTGTACAAAACGCCGCAAGGCTGGCGCGTGTACGACATCAACGTGCTCGGCGCATGGCTGATCCAGGCGTATCAGCAACAGTTCAACGAGCAGATTTCGCAGAATGGCGTGGCTGGCTTGCTGCAATTCCTCACGCAGCGTAATCAGCAACTCGCGAACGGCAAGGCATCGTGAGCACGCAGGCAAATGCGCAAGTCGCGGGCGGCCGCTTCCAAACGGCCGCCACGCTGACCCACGAAAGCGCGAAGGCTGCGCTCGACGCGGGTTTGTCGCGTATCGCGGCGGGTGCAACCGAAGTCGACTGCGCGCCGCTCACGCATTTCGATTCATCCGCGCTCGCCGTGCTGCTTGCATGGCAACGCGCCGCCACCGAGCGCGGCACGGCGCTTGGCGTCGTGAATGTTCCTTCCAAGCTTGCCAGTCTCGCGCAAGCTTACGGCGTCGACACGCTGCTCTCCTTCCGACATTGATCCTGTCCTGACGCCATATCAGGTGCGGCAACCAGGCATGCGTTGCCGCGATCAGGATCGCTCCGAAGTCGGCTCCATCCGGTTTGCCCTATAATCAAATGCTTTTTCGGGCCCGCACCCGGCAATTTTTCGATCGAGCCCGGGTCCGTCAAGCGTTATCCGCACAATCGAGGCGCGGCCACACGAGGCACGCGCACTGTCAATGTCAGCCATAGAAATCCGAAACGTCAGAAAGCGCTACAAGCAGCTTCAGGCGCTCAAAGGCGTGAGCCTCACGGTTGAAGAGGGCGAATTCTTCGGCTTGCTCGGCCCCAACGGTGCCGGCAAGACCACGCTGATCAGCATCCTTGCCGGACTCGCGCGCGCCGATAGCGGCACGGTGTCCGTGCGCGGCCACGATGTCGTGAGCGACTTCCGCGCGGCGCGCCGTGCGCTTGGCGTGGTGCCGCAAGAACTGGTGTTCGATCCGTTCTTCACCGTGCGCGAGGCTTTGCGAATTCAGTCGGGCTATTTCGGTTTGCGCAAGAACGACGACTGGATCGACGAAGTCATGGCCAATCTCGATCTCACCGAGAAAGCGGACGTCAACACGCGCGCGCTCTCGGGCGGCATGAAGCGACGCGTGCTGGTGGCGCAGGCGCTGGTGCATCGGCCGCCGGTGATCGTGCTCGACGAGCCCACGGCGGGCGTCGATGTCGAACTTCGTCAGACGCTCTGGAAGTTCATCTCGCGATTGAATCGCGAAGGGCACACCATCGTGCTGACCACGCATTACCTCGAAGAAGCCGAAGCGCTGTGTGATCGTCTCGCCATGCTTCGTCGCGGTGAAGTCGTGGCGCTCGAGCGCACGAGCACGCTTCTGCAACGCTTTTCCGGTCTGCAACTTTATCTGCGCTTTTCAAGCGGCTCGCTGCCTGTGGAATTGCGTCCGCTGGAAGTCGATCCGCACGCGGTGTCCGGCATGCAGCATCTGCTGCGCCTTTCGAGCTACGACGATGTCGAGCCGATTCTTGCGAAGTGCCGCGCGGCCGGTTGCGCGCTGGATGAAATCGAGGTTCGCAAAGCCGATCTCGAAGACGTGTTCGTGCAAGTCATGAACGAACCCGACGTGGTCGAGGGACTTTCATGAGCGGCTTTCAGACGTTGTTCTACAAGGAGCTTTTGCGCTTCTGGAAGGTATCGTTTCAAACGGTGCTCGCGCCGGTCGTCACGGCGTTGCTGTATCTGACCATCTTCGGTCACGCGCTTTCCGGGCACGTACAAGTTTATGCTGGCGTTGGTTATACGAGCTTTCTCGTGCCCGGCCTCGTGATGATGAGCGTATTGCAGAACGCGTTTGCGAATAGCTCGTCGTCGCTGATTCAATCGAAAATCACAGGCAATCTCGTGTTCGTGCTGTTGCCGCCCATTGCGCATTGGGAAATGTTCTTTGCGTATGTTTTGGCATCGGTGGCGCGTGGACTTTGTGTCGGGCTCGGCGTTTTCGTCGTGACGATATGGTTCGTCCCGATGTCTTTTTCCGCGCCGTTCTACATCATTGCGTTCGCGATCCTCGGTTCGGCAATCCTCGGTACGTTGGGTTTGATTGCCGGCATCTGGGCAGACAAGTTCGACCAGTTGGCCGCGTTTCAGAACTTCCTGATCATGCCGCTCACGTTTCTTTCCGGCGTGTTCTATTCGACGCATACGTTGCCGCCGGTTTGGCGCGCGGTGTCGCATCTAAATCCGTTCTTCTACATGATCGACGGTTTTCGCTACGGCTTTTTCGGTCTTTCGGACGTGAATCCGCTGGTGAGCATGGGTATCGTCGCTGCATTTCTGGCCGTGCTCGCGCTCATTGCCGTGCGTCTGCTCGCGAGCGGCTTCAAGCTGCGTCACTAATTCTTTAGGAGACTTTCATGTTGCCGACTCCCGAGCAAGTGAAGGACTACATCGCTGGCGGCCTCGCCTGCCAGCATCTCGAAGTCGAAGGCGATGGCCAGCACTTCTTCGCGACCATCGTGAGCGACGCGTTCGTCGGCAAGCGGCTGATCGCGCGGCATCAACTGGTCTATGCGGCGCTTGGCGAGCGCATGCGCGAAGAAATTCACGCGCTCAGCATGAAGACGCTTACGCCCGACGAATTCAAAGCCGCGTAAATACGCGACATTCGTAGCAATACGCAACACGCAACATCCCGTAACACCCGGCAACACCGGCAGGAAACAGTGCGAATCATTCAAGACAACCGCGGCGCCGAAAGCGGCTCCGCAGCAGGACGCTCGGTCGAAGGACACGTCATCATGGATAAACTGGTCATCACGGGGGGCGCGAAGCTCTCCGGCGAAATCACCGTATCGGGCGCGAAGAACGCGGCTCTGCCGATTCTGTGCGCAAGCCTTCTCACGGCCGACGACGTCCATCTGTCGAATGTGCCGAATTTGCAGGACACGCGCACGAAGCTCAAATTGCTGCGCCAGATGGGCGTGCACTCCGAAGCGTCGAGCGATGGCCGCGTGACGCTCAACGCATCGAAAGTGGACAACCTCGTCGCGCCGTACGAAATGGTCAAGACCATGCGCGCGTCGATCCTCGTGCTCGGTCCGCTCGTCGCGCGCTTCGGCGAGGCGAAGGTATCGTTGCCCGGCGGCTGCGCAATCGGCGCGCGTCCGGTCGATCAGCACATCAAGGGTCTGCAGGCGATGGGCGCCGAGATCAATATCGAGCACGGCTTCATCGAAGCGCGCGCGAAGCGTCTGAAGGGCGCGCGCATCGTCACCGACATGATTACCGTCACCGGCACCGAAAATCTGCTGATGGCGGCAGTGCTCGCGGACGGCGAGACGGTCATCGAAAATGCCGCGCGCGAGCCGGAAGTTACCGACCTCGCGCATTTGCTCGTGAAGATGGGCGCGAAGATCGATGGCATCGGCACGGATCGGCTTGTCATCGAAGGCGTCGAGAAGCTGCACGGCGCGAAGCATAGCGTGGTGCCGGACCGTATCGAAGCGGGCACGTTCCTGTGCGCGGTCGCGGCCGCGGGCGGCGATGTCACGCTGCGCAACGTCACGCCGTCGCTGCTCGATGCCGTCACCGCCAAGCTGCGCGAAGCGGGCGTGAGCATCGAGGAAGGCGACGACTGGATGCGCGTGCGCATGAACAAGCGCCCCGAAGCGGTCAACATCCGCACGTCCGAATATCCGGCGTTCCCCACTGACATGCAGGCGCAATTCATGGCGCTGAACACTATTGCCAAGGGCACGTCGCAAGTCGTCGAGACGATCTTCGAAAACCGCTTCATGCACGTGCAGGAACTGAACCGGCTTGGCGCGAGCATTACCATCGACGGCAACACGGCGCTCGTCTCGGGCGTGGACATGCTGTCGGGCGCCAAGGTCATGGCGACCGATCTGCGCGCGTCGGCAAGTCTCGTGATCGCGGCAATGTGCGCCGATGGCGAAACGCTCATCGACCGCATCTATCACCTGGATCGCGGCTACGACCGCATGGAGTCGAAGCTGACGGCGGTCGGCGCGCGGGTGAGCCGTATCAAGGGCAGCGGGAGCGAACAATGAGTTCGTTGCCGCAGACGTCGTCCTCGCTTGCCGCCAATGCGCCGCTGACGCTCGCGCTGTCGAAAGGGCGTATCTTCGAGGAGACGGTGCCGCTGCTCGCCGCTGCCGGCGTGGAGGTCGTGGAAGATCCGGAAAGCTCGCGCAAGCTCATTTTGCCGACGACGAATCCGAACTTGCGCGTGATCATCGTGCGGGCCACCGACGTTCCTACCTACGTCGAATACGGCGCGGCCGATTTCGGCGTGGCGGGCAAGGACGTGTTGATCGAGCATGGCGGAAGCGGGCTTTATCAGCCGGTTGATCTGAACATTGCGCGCTGCCGGATGTCGGTGGCCGTGAAAGCCGGCTTCGATTACGCGAACGCGGTGCGTCAGGGCGCGCGTCTGCGTGTCGCAACGAAATATACGGAGACCGCGCGTGAGCATTTTGCGGCGAAGGGCGTGCACGTCGATCTGATCAAGCTTTACGGTTCGATGGAACTGGCGCCGCTCGTCGGTCTGGCCGATGCCATCGTCGATCTCGTCAGTTCGGGCGGCACGCTGCGGGCGAATAATCTGGTCGAGGTTGAAGAGATCATGCAGATTTCGTCGCGCCTCGTCGTGAATCAGGCCGCGCTCAAGCTGAAGCGCGCGGCGCTCAAGCCGTATCTCGACGCTTTCGAGCGCGCATCGGCAGGAACGGATAATTAGGGCAGCCGCGTAGTCGCGCGGCGAGCCACAGCAAACGGAAAACCAGCATGTCTATCAAGATTCGCAAACTCGATTCCAGCACCGACGGTTTTCAGAAAGCTTTGCGCGCGGTTCTCGCATTCGAGGCGAGCGAGGACGAAGCAATCGAGCGCTCGGTCGCGCAAATTCTCGCGGATGTCAAAGCGCGCGGCGATGCCGCCGTGCTCGACTACACCAACCAGTTCGATCGTCTGAAGGCGCACAGCGTCGCGGCGCTCGAATTGCCCGTGGCGGAACTGGAAGCCGCGTTGGAAGGGCTGGAGCCGAAACGTCGCGCGGCGCTCGAAGCAGCGGCTGCTCGCGTGCGCGGATATCACGAGAAGCAACGCATCGAATGCGGCAGTCATAGCTGGCATTACACCGAAGCCGACGGCACGGTGCTCGGCCAGAAGGTGACGCCGATCGATCGCGCGGGCATCTACGTGCCGGGCGGGAAGGCGGCGTATCCGTCGTCCGTGCTGATGAACGCCATTCCGGCGCGCGTCGCGGGCGTCAAGGAAATCGTGATGGTCGTGCCGACGCCCGATGGCGTCAAGAACCCGCTCGTGCTCGCGGCGGCGCTGCTCGGCGGCGTGGACCGCGTGTTCACCATCGGCGGGGCACAGGCGGTTGGCGCGCTGGCGTACGGGACCGAATCCGTGCCGGCGGTCGACAAGATCTGCGGGCCGGGCAACGCGTATGTCGCATCGGCGAAGCGGCGCGTGTTCGGCACGGTCGGTATCGACATGATCGCCGGGCCGTCCGAGATTCTCGTCATCTGCGACGCCACCACCGACCCGCGCTGGGTCGCGATGGACCTGTTCTCGCAAGCCGAACACGACGAACTCGCGCAATCCATTCTGCTGTGTCCGGACGCGACGTTCATTCGGCGCGTCGAAGAAGCCATCGCCGAATTGCTGCCGGCCATGCCGCGCCGCGAAGTCATTCAGCGCTCGCTCGAAGACCGCGGCGCGCTCATCAAGGTGAAGGACATGGCCGAAGCGTGCGCGATCGCGAACGATATCGCGCCCGAGCATCTGGAGATTTCGGCGCTCGATCCGCATCAGTGGGCTGCGCAGATCCACAACGCGGGCGCCATGTTCCTCGGCCGCTACACGAGCGAAAGCCTCGGCGATTACTGCGCGGGCCCGAACCACGTGTTGCCGACTTCACGCACGGCGCGCTTCTCGTCGCCGCTCGGCGTGTACGATTTCATGAAGCGTTCGAGTGTGATCGAAGTGAGCGCGGAAGGCGCGCAGACGCTCGGCGAGATCGCGGCGGAACTGGCTTACGGCGAAGGCTTGCAAGCGCATGCGAAGAGCGCGGAGTATCGGATGAAAAACGTCGGCTGAATCTGGCCGGCTTAGACGACCAAGGCGGCCTGAGAGCCGCCATATGTCCGGCGCAAAGACGTCGGCAACATCATGACCACACCTCAAGACATCCTGCGTCCCGACGTCCTTTCCATGACGAGCTATCCCGTGGCCGATTCCACGGGCTTGATCAAGCTCGACGCGATGGAAAACCCGTACTCCTTGCCCGCCGATCTCGCCAAGCGTCTTGGCGAACATCTCGCGGGCGTGGCGCTGAACCGTTATCCATCGCCGCGTCCGGCGGATCTGCTCGCCAAGATCAAGCGTGCAATGAAGGTGCCGGAAGCCTGCGACGTGCTGCTCGGCAACGGCTCGGACGAACTGATCAGCATGATGTCGATGGCGTGCGCCACGCCCGGCGCGAAAGTCGTGGCGCCGGTGCCGGGCTTCGTGATGTATCAGATGTCGGCGAAGTTCGCGCAGCTCGAATTCATCGGCGTGCCGCTCAACGCGGACTTCACGCTAGACGCAAACGCGCTCATCGCGGCTATCGACGAACATCAGCCCGCGCTCGTTTATCTCGCGTACCCGAACAATCCGACCGGCACGCTTTACGCCGATGCCGACATCGAGCGCGTGATCGCGTCGGCGAAGAAGAGTCTCGTGGTCATCGACGAGGCTTATCAGCCGTTCGCGGAAAAGACGTGGCTGCCGCGCGCGGCCGAGTACGACAACGTGGTCGTCATGCGCACGGTGTCGAAGCTCGGACTTGCGGGCATCCGGCTTGGTTATCTGGTCGGTCTGCCCGCGTGGACCATGCAATTCGACAAGGTGCGCCCGCTGTACAACATCAACGTGCTAACGCAGGCAACCGCTGATTTCCTGCTGGATCATCTCGATGTCCTCGACGCCCAGGCCGCCGATCTGCGCGCGCAGCGCGCCGTCCTCGCGCGCGAAGTCGCCGCGCTGCCCGGCATGACGGTGTATCCGAGCGCGGGCAACTTTCTGCTCGTGCGCGTGCCGGATGCCGCCGTCGCGTTCGAAACCCTGCTGACTTCGCGGGTTCTCGTCAAAAACGTGAGTAAAATGCATGCTTTGCTGGCAAATTGCGTGCGTTTGACGGTCGGCACGGCCGAGGAAAACGCGCACATGGTCGCGGCGCTCAAAAAGCTCGCGCTCAACTAAATCCCCACTCTTCGAAAGCCTCAAGGAAACACCATGCGCATTGCGGAAGTCGTTCGCAACACCAGCGAAACGCAGATCCGTGTGAAGCTCGATCTGGACGGCACCGGCAAGCAGAAGCTCGCCACCGGCGTGCCGTTTCTGGATCACATGCTCGATCAGATCGCGCGACACGGCCTGTTCGATCTCGAAGTCGAAGCGCATGGCGACCTCCATATCGACGATCACCACACCGTCGAAGACACCGGTATCACGCTGGGTCAGGCGGTGGCGAAAGCCATTGGCGACCGCAAGGGCATTCGCCGTTATGGCCACTCGTATGTTCCGCTCGATGAAGCGCTGTCGCGCGTCGTGATCGATTTCTCCGGCCGTCCGGGCCTCGAATTCCATGTGCCGTTTACGCGCGCGCGCATCGGTACGTTCGATGTCGATCTCACCATCGAATTTTTCCGTGGCTTCGTGAATCACGCGGGCGTGACACTGCACATCGACAATCTGCGCGGCATCAACGCGCATCATCAGGTCGAGACCGTGTTCAAGGCGTTCGGCCGCGCGTTGCGCATGGCCGTCGAAGCCGACGAACGCGCCGCAGGACAAATTCCTTCCACCAAAGGCAGTCTCTGATCAGCCCGTTCCAAGCGACGCAGCAATGCGTCGTGCACGAAAGGCTCGCCCGCGATGGATCTCTTCAAGTCGTTCATATCCTTGCTCGCGCTGATCAATCCGGTCGGCGCGATACCGTTTTTTCTTAGCCTGACCGCGCAACAATCCGATCTCGAAAAGCGCAACACCATCCGCGTGGCGTCGATCTCGGTGTTCTGCGTAATCGCGATCACCGCGCTGCTCGGGCAGCAGATCATCGCGTTCTTCGGCATTTCGGTCGGCTCGTTCGAAGTCGGCGGCGGGATCATCATGCTGCTCATGGCGATCAGCATGTTGAACGCGCAAGTCGGCAACGCGCGCTCGACCGTCGAAGAGCGCATGGAAGCCGAGGAGCGCAATAGCGTTGCCGTTGTGCCGCTCGCGATTCCGCTGCTCACCGGGCCGGGATCGATTAGCACCGTGATCGTCTATGCTGCAAATGCGCAGCACTGGTACGACCGCTTCGGGCTCGTCGTGCTGGGCGCGATCATCGCGGCGTTGTGTTTCGGCGCGTTGAATCTGGCCGAGCCGATCGCGCGCTGGGTCGGGCGCACGGGTATCAATATCGGCACGCGTCTCATGGGTTTGATGTTGTCCGCGCTGGCGGTGGAGTTCATCGTCAACGGGTTGAAGGCCTTGATGCCATCTTTGAAATGAAAACTTCGATAGCGATTGTTGATTACGGAATGGGCAACCTGCGCTCGGTGTATCAGGCGCTTAAGAAGGCCGCGCCCGACGCCGACGTGGCGATCGTCGATCAGCCCGAGGCCATTCGCGCGGCGGATCGTATCGTGCTGCCGGGTCAAGGCGCGATGCGCGATTGCATGGGCCATTTGGGCGCGTCGGGCTTGCAGGATGCGGTGATCGAAGCGTCGCGCAACAAGCCGATGCTCGGCGTTTGCGTCGGCGAACAGATGCTGTTCGACTGGAGCGAAGAAGGCGACACGAAGGGCCTCGGGCTTTTCCCCGGCAAGGTCGTGCGCTTTCAACTCGAAGGCCAGTTGCAGGACGACGGCTCGCGCTTCAAGGTGCCGCAAATGGGCTGGAATCGCGTGCGTCAGACGCAAGCGCATCCGGTGTGGGACGGCGTGGCGGATGGCGCGTTCTTCTACTTCGTGCATAGTTACTACGTCGTGCCGGACAACCCGGCGCACACTTCGGGCGAAACCGTTTATGGTTCCGCGTTCACATCGGCGGTGGCGCGCGACAACATCTTCGCCACGCAATTCCACCCCGAGAAGAGCGCCGACGCGGGCTTGCGGCTGTATCGCAACTTCGTTCACTGGAACCCGTAAAGCGCGCAACCGGGCGTTGCAATACTTGTACTACACTAGCGAAGCGGCCCGCTGTAAGGCACCGAGACCTCACGCGCGGCCGTTTCGATCAACTCAATCCAGAAAATACGCGATACCTATGCTGCTCATTCCGGCCATCGATCTCAAAGACGGTCAGTGCGTGCGCCTCAAACAAGGCGATATGGACCAGGCGACCATTTTTTCAGAAGATCCGGCGGCAATGGCCCGGCACTGGGTCGACCGAGGGGCGCGCAGACTACACCTCGTCGATCTGAACGGCGCCTTCGCGGGCAAGCCGAGGAACGGCGACGCTATCCGCGCAATCATCGACGAAGTGGGTAGCGAGATTCCCGTGCAACTAGGCGGCGGCATACGCGACCTGAACACCATCGAGCGCTATCTCGACGACGGTCTCTCGTTCGTCATCATCGGCACGGCGGCGGTGAAGAATCCCGGCTTCCTGCAGGATGCGTGCAGCGCGTTCGGGGGGCATATCATCGTCGGGCTCGACGCCAAGGACGGCAAAGTCGCCACCGACGGCTGGAGCAAACTGACCGGCCACGAAGTAGTGGATCTCGGGCGCAAGTTCGAAGACTACGGCTGCGAGTCGATCATCTACACGGACATCGGGCGCGACGGCATGCTTCAGGGCATCAATATCGACGCCACCGTGCGGCTCGCGCAAGCCGTGAAGATTCCCGTGATCGCGAGCGGCGGACTGTCGAGCATCGCGGACATCGAGTCGCTCTGCGAAGTCGAGGGCGAAGGCATCGAAGGCGTGATCTGCGGTCGCGCCATCTATTCCGGCGACCTGGACTTCACTTCCGCGCAAACGCGCGCGGATGCGTTGCGCGAAGCGGACGGCGCCTGAGGCTCTTTCGGGCGCGAGCACGTTGCAGCACGCCGGGCGGCGGCTCTTGCCGCCCTTCATTCGTTTTGGACCTGCAGTGGCGGAACATGGCTCTCGCTAAACGCATCATCCCCTGTCTCGACGTGACCGCCGGGCGCGTCGTCAAAGGGGTCAACTTCGTCGAACTGCGCGACGCGGGCGATCCCGTGGAGATCGCGCGACGTTACGACGACCAAGGCGCGGATGAACTCACGTTCCTCGACATCACCGCGACTTCCGACCAGCGCGACCTCATTTTGCCGATCATCGAATCGGTCGCGTCTCAGGTGTTCATTCCGCTGACCGTCGGTGGCGGCGTGCGCGCCGTCGAAGACGTGCGGCGCCTGCTCAACGCCGGCGCGGACAAGATCAGCATGAATTCGTCGGCGGTGGCGAATCCGCAACTCGTACGCGATGCATCCGACAAGCACGGTTCGCAATGCATCGTCGTTGCCATCGACGCCAAGCGCGTTTCCGCCGATGGCGAGCCGCCGCGCTGGGAAGTGTTCACGCACGGCGGGCGCAAGGCAACGGGCATCGACGCGATCGAATGGGCGCGCAAGATGGCCGAATTCGGCGCGGGCGAAATTCTGCTGACCAGCATGGATCGCGACGGCACCAAGTCCGGCTTCGACCTCGCGCTCACGCGCGCCGTGTCGGACGCCGTGCCCGTGCCGGTGATCGCTTCGGGCGGCGTCGGTACGCTCAAGCATCTGGCGGATGGCATCACGGAAGGCCGCGCCGACGCCGTTCTGGCCGCGAGCATCTTTCACTATGGCGAACACACGGTCGGCGAAGCCAAGCGCTTCATGGCCGAGCAAGGCATTTCGGTGAGGAATTGACGGTGACGGATCAAGCCGATTGGCTCGACAAGGTGAACTGGGACGCGAACGGCCTCGTGCCGGTGATCGCGCAGGAAGCGTCGAGCAACGACGTGCTCATGTTCGCCTGGATGAATCGCGAGGCGCTCGCCAAAACCATCGAACTGAAGCGCGCCGTCTATTTTTCGCGTTCGCGTCAGCGCCTGTGGTTCAAGGGCGAGGAATCGGGGCACGTTCAGCATGTGCACGAGGTGCGGCTCGATTGCGACGAAGACGTCGTGCTGCTCAAAGTCGAACAGGTATCGGGGATCGCGTGCCACACCGGCCGTCATTCCTGCTTTTTCCAGAAATTCGAAGGAACGGCGCAAGACGGCGCGTGGGTCGCAGTCGAGCCGGTTCTGAAAGACCCCGAAAGTATTTACAAATGACGCAAGCCACCACGCAGGACACGCTGCTGCGCCTCGCCGCGGTTATCGACGGTCGAAAAGGCGGCGATCCGGAACAATCCTACGTTTCGCGACTCTTTCATAAAGGTGACGACGCGATCCTGAAGAAGATCGGCGAGGAAGCGACGGAAGTCGTGCTCGCCGCGAAGGATGCGCGCCACGGCGGCGCGCCGAAAGCGCTCGTCGGGGAAGTCGCCGACCTGTGGTTCCATTGTCTCGTGATGCTGTCGCATTTCGACCTGAGCCCCGCCGACGTGATCGCCGAGTTGGAACGGCGCGAAGGTTTGTCGGGTATCGAAGAAAAAGCGCTGCGCAAAACGCGCGAGCGCGAGCAAAACGGCAGCTGACGAGACGCCCATTGCGAAGGAGGGCCCCGTGAATACGCCTCACGAACAGTACCCGCCGCCGGTGTATCAGAATCAGCTCGACCCGCAGCGGCTGAGCAGCCTCAAGACGCTCACGCATGTCTTGTATGCGCTTTACGCGCTCTATTGGCTGACGGGCGGGTTGACCGTGCTCGTCGCGATCATCATCAATTATCTGAAACGCGGCGATACCGTCGGAACGCCTTACGAAGCCCATTTCACCTGGCAGATCCGCACGTTCTGGTGGGCTGTCCTCGGACATCTGGTCGGCGCGGCGCTCATTTTCGTCGGGATCGGCTTCGTGATTCTTTTCGCGGTCGGCATCTGGACGCTTTATCGTGTCATCAAAGGTTGGCTGTATCTTTATGAAGGAAAAACGTTCGACCCACGCGCGTGGTTTTGAACGGCAACACCTGGCAACAGGAGACACGGGAATTTCATGAGCCAAGACAACTGCATTTTCTGCAAGATTGCGTCAGGACAACTGCCAAGCACGAAGCTCTATGAGGACGACGAGTTCGTCGCCTTCAACGACATCAATCCGGCCGCGCCGGTTCACGTGCTCGTCATTCCCCGGAAGCACATCGAAACGCTGTCGCACTGCACGGAAAGCGACGCGCCGCTGCTTGGTAGAATGGTAAGTCTCGTTGGTCGTCTGGCAAAAGATCTCGGCGTCTCCTACACGGGCGGCGAGACGGGATTCCGGACGGTGATCAACACGGGGCCGGGCGGTGGACAGGAGGTTTATCACATCCACGCGCATTTGCTGGCAGGAGAGCGTCCGTGGCGCCGGATGGGCTGAAAACCGCAAATTTTGTCGGCAAACGCCTTTCCATTGCAATATTGGACGCGCAGAATCGGTATTCATAGCCGAAGTGACTTTTTCGGCGCGGGCCGCAAGGCCGATCTTCCGTTCGCACAAAGCCGTTGCGGCGGAATTACGGAGAATTTTCATTCATGGGTTCGTTGAGCATTTGGCATTGGTTGATTGTCCTTTTGATCGTGGCGCTCGTCTTCGGCACGAAGAAACTGCGCAACATCGGTGGCGATTTGGGCGGCGCGGTCAAGGGCTTCAAGGAAGGCATGCGCGATGGTGAGCAGCCGGCTTCGACCACCGATCCGCGCGAACTGCCGCGCAACGGTGCGGTTGACGTGGAAGCGAAGGACAAGACCCGTTCGGGCGACTATCGCTAATCCGGTCATCGACCGCAATCTTTCACTTACTCTTCAATGCTCGATCTCGGTCTGACCAAAATGGCGCTGATCGGCGTCGTGGCGCTCGTGGTGCTCGGGCCTGAGCGCCTGCCCGGGGTTGCGCGCACGGCCGGCGCACTTTTCGGGCGCGCGCAGCGCTATATCAACGACGTCAAATCCGAAGTGGCGCGCGAGATGGAACTCGACGAGCTGAAGAAGATGCGCACTGACTTCGAAACCGCTGCGTCGAACGTCGAAACGTCCATTCACGACAACCTGAAGCGCCACGAAGCCGAATTGAACGACGCGTGGAGTCAGGGCACGTCCGTGTCGCCGAGCGTCGCGAGAGAAGAGGCCGAGGCGATCGGCGGCAGCGCGGCGGTCACGGACAAACCGTGGATGCGCACATCGGGCATCCGCGCCGCGCGCAAGAACTGGCGCGTCAAACAAAGCGCCATCCCCAACTGGTACAAGCGAACGAATCTGCGCCGCACGCGGGTTCAATCTGGCGCGGCTCGCGTTGCGCGTCATACGCCAGAAACCTTGCGCCGCCCGACCCGGTTTTTCTGATCCGGGCCACTTCCTTTCATCGATGATCCATACCGAGGGCCGGCGTGAGCGACCCGCTACAAAATAAAGACGAGCCCGTCGAAGAGACGTTCATTTCGCATCTGGTCGAATTGCGTGACCGCATCATTAAAGCGGGCGCTTCGGTTATCGTGGTGTTCGTATCGCTGGTGTATTGGGCGCCGGACATCTTTAAGTTACTGGCCCGGCCGCTGATGCAGAACCTGCCGGCCGACGGCAAGATGATCGTCACCGACGTGACCGGCTCGTTCTTCGTGCCCATGAAGGTGACCATGCTCGTCGCCTTCGTCATCGCGCTGCCGCTTGTGCTGTATCAGCTTTGGGCGTTCGTGGCGCCGGGTTTGTACCAGCACGAGAAGAAGCTCGTCGCGCCGCTCGTGTTCAGCAGCTACGCGCTCTTTCTTTGCGGCATGGCTTTCGCGTATTTCGTCGTGTTTCCGACCATCTTTCGCGTGATGGCGCATTACAACGCGCCGCTCGGCGCGGAGATGACCACGGATATCGACAACTACCTGAGCTTCGTGCTCACGATGTTCCTCGCATTCGGCGTAACGTTCGAAGTGCCGATCGTCGTCGTGTTGCTGGCGCGCATGGGTGTCGTGTCCATCCAGAAGCTCAAGCAGATTCGCCCGTATGTGATTGTCGGCGCGTTCGTCATTTCGGCGGTCGTTACCCCGCCAGACGTTTTCTCGCAGCTGATCCTGGCCATTCCGCTCATCATTCTTTACGAAGCGGGGATTATTGCGGCGCGGCTGGTGGTTGGAAAGCAGCCAATCAAAAGCGAAGAGGCAACGGCCGAGTAGGTGCGGCGTATTGCCGCGGCAGTGAAATGTCGGATGCGCAAAAAAGGCAGCTTCGATTACCGAAGCTGCCTTTTTGTTTTCAACGGAGAACCGAGTTTATTCGTCGCCCTGATCGTTTCCTTGATCCTCGTCTTCCGGTAACTGTGGCGCGCGCGGTTGAGCCGGGCGCTTGCCGATAGTCACGTTGATATCGAGTTCCTTGTTCTTGCGCATTAAATGAACCTTCACCGACGTGCCCGGTTTGATCTGCGCGACCACGTTCAGGAGGCGCGTGGTGTCGGTGATAGTGTCGTCGTTGATGCTGACGAGAATGTCGCCCGGCTTGATGCCTGCCTTGTCCGCCGGGCCGCCTTGCAGCACCCCGGCCACGATGGCGCCAGATTTTTGGTCGAGCCCGAACGATTCCGCGATCTCCGGCGTCACGTCCTGCGGCTCCACGCCAATCCAGCCGCGCGTGACCGTGCCCGTCGTGATGATGCTCTCGAGCACGCTGCGCGCCGTCGACACCGGGATCGCAAAGCCGATTCCCAGTGAGCCGCCGCTGCGCGAATAAATCGCCGTGTTGATGCCGAGCAGATTGCCGTTCACGTCGACGAGCGCGCCGCCCGAGTTGCCGGGGTTGATTGCCGCGTCGGTCTGAATGAAGTTCTCGAACGTGTTGATGCCGAGGTGATTGCGCCCGAGCGCGCTCACAATGCCCATGGTTACCGTCTGCCCGACGCCGAACGGATTGCCGATAGCCAGCACGACATCGCCGACGCGCGTTTGGTCCATGCGGCCGAGCGTGATGGTCGGCAGATTCGTCATGTTGATCTTGAGCACGGCAAGATCGGTTTCCGGATCGACGCCGATTACCTTCGCGCTGGACGTGCGGCCGTCGGCAAGCGCGACTTCGATTTGATCGGCGCCATCGACGACATGCTGGTTCGTTAGAATGTAACCTTCCGAGCTGACGATGACACCCGAGCCGAGATTCGACGCTGGCGGCTCGTCACTCTTGCGCTTGTTTTTATCGCCGAAGAAGTAGCGGAACAGCGGGTCTTTGGCGCGCGGGTCCGGCGGCAGATTGCCGTCCTTGCTGGAAAAGACGTTGACCACAGCGGGCATGGCCTTTTGCGCGCCTTCGGCATAGGAAGATTGAAGCGGTCGCGAGCCTATGCTCGGCGCCACTTCCTGCAGCGCGACTATTGGTTCGGCGAGTTGCTTGCCGAATTGGCCCTGACGTTGAAGCCACTGCGGTTTCAAGGTCGCGATGATGAACATCAGGGCCAAAAACACGGTGACCGCTTGGGCAAAAAATAGCCAGAAGCGTCTAAGCATTTGAAGGGATAGAGGAATTCATGGATCGGATCGAACTCGAATTGTATCTGAACAATCTGCTGGAAATCGGCCGCTTCAAGGACTATTGCCCGAACGGTCTACAGGTGGAAGGCGCGCGCCGGGTTCAGAAGATCGCAACCGGCGTGACGGCCTCGCTCGCCTTTCTCGAAGCCGCGCTCGAGTGGGGCGCGGACACGGTACTCGTGCATCACGGCTACTTCTGGCGCAATGAGGCGCCGCAGTTGACGGGACGCAAGTATCAGCGAATCCGCACGCTTATCGCCAACGATATCAACCTGTTTGCCTATCATTTGCCGCTCGATTCGCATCCGGAGTTCGGCAACAACGCGCAGCTCGGCGCGCGCCTCGGCTTGATCGCGGACGGCCGTTTTGCAGGCCAGGATCTCGGGTGGATCGCGCCGCTTACCATGCCGCTTTCGCTCGAACATTTCACTGCAACGGTCGAAAACGCGCTCGGCCGCAAGCCGCTCGTATTCGGCGATTCAGACCGCGAACTGCGGCGCGTCGCGTGGTGCACGGGCGGCGCGCAAGGATACTTCGAAGAAGCCATCGCGGCGGGCGCGGATGTCTACGTCAGCGGCGAAGTATCCGAGCAGACCATGCACATTGCGGCGGAATCGGGCGTGGCCTACATCGCGGCTGGCCATCACGCGACCGAGCGCTACGGCGTCCAGGCGCTGGGTAATCACCTGTCGGAAGAATTCGACATCGAGCATGTGTTTATCGATATCGACAATCCGGTATAAATGTTTTGCGCCGATTATCGTTTTAATCGGCCTTGCAGTTGCCTTAAATGATTGCTTCACAAGATGGCGCGAAAACGTGCGGGAAAACCCGGAAAGAACAATCACTTGGAGTGATTTTTCCTATTCGGGCCTTGTAAATGCCAACTCCATTCGCGCACACTAGCGACGGAACACTGATGTGACGGTATAAATCCAACTCAGAAGTGGGGCGTGTGATGCGAGACAAGGACGATAAGCACGATGGGCGCGTTGACGGTAGCCGCCGTACCTGGCTGATAGCGACGACCGTAGCAGGTGGTGTCGGAGGTGTAGCAACAGTAATTCCGTTTGTAGGGTCGTTCGCTCCGTCGGAAAAGGCGAAGGCGGCAGGCGCGCCGGTCGAGGTCGATATCAGCGGACTCAAGCCCGGCGAAATGATGACCGTCGCGTGGCGCGGCAAGCCTGTGTGGATCGTCAACCGCACCGACGAGATGCTTTCGGACGTCAAGAAAGCCGACACCGAAGTGGCCGATCCGAAATCGAAGATGGAATTCTCGATGCCGTTGCCGGAGTACTGCAACAACGAGTTCCGTTCCCGCACCGATCACAAGAACATTTTCGTGGCGGTGGCCGTGTGCACGCATCTGGGCTGCACGCCGACCCCGCGTTTCACCGAAGGCGCCCAACCCAATCTTCCCGATAACTGGCCCGGCGGTTTTCTCTGCCCGTGCCACGGCTCGACCTATGACATGGCGGGCCGCGTCTTCAAGAACAAGCCCGCGCCGCAAAATCTGGACGTGCCTCCGTACATGTTCACTTCCGCGACGCAACTCGTGATCGGCAAGGACGAAAAGGGAGAGGCTTAATGGCGACCGCAGACAAGGATGTGGAGACGACGGGCCTGATCGGCTGGATCGACCGGCGCTTTCCGCTCACCGCGACGTGGAAGCAGCACGTTTCCGAGTACTACGCGCCGAAGAACTTCAACTTCTGGTACTTCTTCGGCTCGCTCGCGCTGCTCGTGCTCGTGCTTCAGATCGTCACGGGCATCTTTCTCGTCATGAACTACAAGCCCGATGCGACGCTCGCGTTCGCATCGGTCGAATACATCATGCGCGAGGTGCCGTGGGGCTGGCTCATTCGCTACATGCATTCGACAGGCGCTTCGATGTTCTTCGTCGTCGTCTATCTGCACATGTTTCGCGGGCTGATGTACGGCTCGTATCGCAAGCCGCGCGAACTGGTGTGGATTTTCGGCTGCGCAATTTTCCTGTGCCTCATGGCCGAGGCGTTCTTTGGCTATCTTCTGCCGTGGGGGCAGATGTCGTTCTGGGGCGCGCAGGTGATCGTGAATCTGTTCTCGGCGATTCCCTTCATCGGCCCGGATCTGTCGCTCTGGATTCGCGGCGATTACGTCGTGTCGGACGTCACGCTGAACCGGTTCTTCGCGTTCCATGTGATCGCGATTCCGCTCGTGCTGATTGGCCTCGTCGTGGCGCATCTGGTCGCGCTGCACGAAGTCGGCTCGAACAACCCGGACGGCATCGAGATCAAGGCGAAGAAGGACGCGAACGGCATTCCTATCGATGGCATTCCGTTCCATCCGTACTATTCGGTGCACGACTTCCTGGGCGTGTCGGTCTTCCTTCTGATCTTCGCGGCGATCATTTTCTTCGCGCCGGAGATGGGCGGCTACTTTTTGGAAGCGAATAACTTCGTGCCGGCCAATCCGTTGCAGACGCCGCCTGAAATCGCGCCAGTCTGGTACTTCACGGCTTTCTACGCGATGCTTCGCGCCACCACCGATCCGTTCAAGATCGTGCTGATGGTCATCATCGCGCTGCTTGGCCTCTTTGCGCTGTTACGCGCGCGTGGCAAATGGCGGATCGGCTTGCCGGTGCTCTCGCTCGCCGTGATCGTCTTCATGGCGCTGACAGAGTCGAAATTCTGGGGCGTGGTGGTCATGGGCACGGCGGTCGTATCGCTCTTTTTCCTGCCCTGGCTCGATCGCAGTCCGGTGAGGTCCATTCGCTACCGGCCGTTTTTCCATAAAGTGTTCTACGGCATCTTCGTGGTCGTGTTCCTCGTGCTGGGCTTCTTGGGAACGAGGCCGCCGTCACCGGTGGGGACGCTGATCGCGCAGGTCTGCGCACTGATCTACTTTGCGTTTTTCCTCGGCATGCCGTTCTGGACGCCGCGCGGCAGATTCAAGACGCCGCCCGAGCGAGTGACTTTCAAACCTCACTGAGCACTCGTCCGGAGACAAACACAATGAAAAAATGGCTCGGTTCCCTGGCAATCATCGGTGCGGCGATGTTCGCGTTCGGCGCGAGTGCGCCGGCGTACGCGCAGGAAGAAGCGGTGCTCGACCGCGCGCCCGATAACGCGGACAATTTTGCTTCGTTGCAGCACGGCGCCCAAATCTTTGTAAACTACTGCCTGAATTGCCACAGCGCCAATCTCATGCGGTACAACCGGCTGACCGACCTCGGCATCACGCCACAGGACGTTCAGGAAAACCTGCTGTTTTCGACAGACAAGATCGGCAACACGATGTCCATTGCAATGCGCCCGGAAGACGCGAAAGCGTGGTTCGGCGCGTCGCCGCCGGACCTGTCGGTCGAAGCGCGGGCGCGTGGCAAGGACTGGTTGTACACGTACTTGCGGGGGTTTTATCGCGATCCGGCGCGGCCGACCGGCTGGAACAATCGCGTGTATGAGAATGTCGGCATGCCGCACGTGCTGTGGACGATGCAGGGTATCCGCGATGCAAAATTCGAAACCGAAACCGACGAGCACACCGGCGAAAAGGTAAAGAGATTCGTGGGTTACACTCAGGTTAGCCCGGGTTCCATGTCCTCCGTGGATTATGATAATGCTGTGGCCGATCTGGTTTCGTACCTCTCGTGGATGTCCGAACCCGCCCAGCAGACTCGCAAGCGCCTCGGCGTATGGGTCCTGCTGTTCCTGGCGTTGTTGAGTTTCCTCGCATGGCGCCTGAACGCGGCATACTGGAAAGATATTAAATAGCGCCCTAGACGGCGTGGGTCGGCACGACGGCGTTTCCCCGGGAAGCGTCGCGGCCGGCCTTTCGAGTTTACTGAAGGAACTTTAAAGACATGATGGTTCTGTATTCCGGCACTACTTGCCCGTTCTCCCAGCGCTGCCGGCTGGTGTTGTTCGAAAAGGGCATGGATTTCGAGATTCGCGACGTCGATCTGTTTAACAAGCCGGAAGACATCGCGGTCATGAACCCATACGGTCAGGTGCCGATCCTCGTCGAGCGCGACCTGATCCTGTATGAATCGAACATCATCAACGAATATATCGACGAACGGTTCCCGCATCCGCAGCTCATGCCGGCCGATCCGGTGCAACGCGCCCGCGCGCGCCTGTTCCTGCTGAACTTCGAGAAAGAATTGTTCGTGCACGTCGGCACGCTCGAAAACGAGAAGGGCAAAGCCGCTGAGAAGAACCACGAGAAGGCGCGCAGTGCAATCCGCGATCGTCTTACGCAGCTCGCGCCTATTTTCCTGAAGAACAAGTACATGCTCGGCGAAGAATTCTCGATGCTCGACGTGGCCATCGCGCCGCTGTTGTGGCGTCTGGACCATTACGGCATCGAGTTGTCGAAGAATGCTGCGCCGTTGATGAAGTACGCCGAACGCATTTTCAGCCGTCCGGCCTATATTGAAGCGCTGACGCCTTCCGAAAAGGTGATGCGTCGATAGTTTGCGGGCATCGGAGCGCGGCGGTGCGCATTTCGCCCCCCCCGCTCCTGTAGAGGAAAGTTGATGCAAGAGATTTCCACCAAGCCGTATCTGCTGCGCGCGCTCTATGAGTGGTGCACGGATAACGGGTTCACCCCACACATCGCGGTGCGGGTCGACGGCGCCACACGGGTGCCGCGTCAGTTCGTGCGTAACGACGAAATCGTGCTGAACATCAGTTTCGAGGCGACGAGCCAGCTTCAGATGGGCAACGAATGGATCGAATTCAGCGCGCGTTTCTCGGGTAAGTCGCACAAGATCGAAGTGCAGGTTACGAACGTGCTGGCCATCTATGCACGAGAGAACGGGCAGGGAATGGCGTTCCCGGTCGAGCCTTCATCGCAAACGGCTATCGACGCGTCGGGCGCGAACACCGCGCCGCATCCGGTCGAGCGAGACGAAAGTATCGTGGAAGACGCGGTAGAGGAACTGTCCAACGCCGACGGGACTTCGTCGAGCGACGACGTTTCGGCAAGCTCGGATGACGATGCTTCAAAATCATCTGGGCGATCGCACCTTAAAGTCGTCAAATGAAGTAGAATTCCGTCCTTCGCCGGCTTAGCTCATCTGGTAGAGCAGTTGATTTGTAATCATCAGGTGGCGGGTTCGAGTCCTGCAGCCGGCACCAAGACTACGTAGACGGGTCGTGCGATGTCCGCACGACCCGTTTGGTTTGAGCGGGTTGTATGTTCCGCAGTGGTCTGAAGAAGCTGAAAGGCAAGTCAACAAGAAAAGCTTCAAATTCTTGTTGACAGTAACTGAAACGACGTACATAATCTCGTTTCTCTGCTGCAGATGCAGCGACGCA
>NZ_JALQDD010000018.1:0-51073 GCF_023631405.1 Caballeronia sp. GAWG2-1 | reverse complement strand
TGATAGTGCGGATCTCCCGTGTGAAAGTAGGTAATCGTCAGGCTCCTCATGCAGCAACAAAAACCCCACCCCCAAACAGGTGGGGTTTTTGCGTTTCTGCGGCATTGGGCTGATACGCCAGATTCGATCAGCCGTGCGTGCCTTGATCGCGCGATAAAATCAGCAAAACATTGCGCAGCCGATTGCCATTCGAGTTCCCATGCTACGTTTAAGCGAAATCAAGCTTCCGCTCGATCATCCCGATTCGGCCATCGAGCCTGCGGTCATCGCACGCCTTAAAGAAATCGGCGTGACGTCAAGCGAACTCGTGCGCTTCCATGTCTTTCGCCGCGCGCACGATGCACGCAAGCGCGCCGACATCAAGCTTACGTACATCATCGATGTGGAGTTGGCAGATGAAGCGTCGGTGCTCGCGCGACTAAAGGCCCGGCCGCATCCGCATGTCGGCATTACGCCGGATATGGCTTACCACTTCGTGGCCAAGGCGCCTGAAGCATCGAGCCAGCTTCGCCCCGTCGTCATCGGCATGGGGCCGTGTGGGCTGTTTGCCGGGCTAATTCTCGCGCAAATGGGTTTTCGCCCGATCATCCTCGAGCGTGGAAAAGCCGTGCGCGAGCGGACGAAAGACACTTGGGGTCTGTGGCGCCGAAACGAACTCAATCCGGAGTCCAATGTGCAGTTCGGCGAAGGCGGCGCCGGCACCTTCTCCGACGGCAAGCTCTACAGTCAAATCAAGGATCCGAAGCACTACGGCCGTAAAGTCCTCGACGAGTTCGTCAAAGCGGGCGCGCCTGAAGACATCCTGTATTTGAGCCGGCCGCATATCGGCACGTTTCGACTGGTCAGCATGGTCGAAAAGATGCGCGCGAATATTCATCAACTCGGCGGCGAAGTACGATTCGAGCAGCGCGTCGAGGATATCGACATCGACGATGGCAAGGTGCGCGGTCTACGCCTGTCGAGCGGAGAAACGCTGCGCTGCGATCACGTTGTGCTGGCCGTCGGACATAGCGCGCGCGATACCTTCCAGATGTTGAACGATCGCGGCGTTTTCATGGAGGCGAAGCCGTTTTCGCTCGGGTTTCGTATCGAGCATCCGCAGGGCATTATCGATCGGAGCCGTTTCGGCAAATTCGCCGGTCACGAACGGCTTGGCGCCGCGGACTATAAAGTCGTCCACCATTGCAGCAACGGCCGCGCTGTCTACAGCTTTTGCATGTGTCCTGGCGGAACGGTTGTCGCGGCGACGTCGGAGCCCGGCCGAGTCGTGACCAATGGCATGAGCCAGTACTCGCGCGCCGAACGTAATGCGAACGCGGGCATCGTCGTCGGCATCACGCCGGAAGATTATCCGGGCGGTCCACTCGCGGGCATCGCCTTCCAGCGCATGTGGGAAGAGCGTGCGTTCGAACTGGGCGGCGGCGATTACAGCGCGCCTGCACAGCTTGTGGGCGACTTCATCGCGAGGCGCGCTTCGACATCGCTTGGATCGGTCGTGCCTTCGTACAAGCCAGGCGTCAAGCCGACCGATCTCAGCACCGCGTTGCCCGATTATGTGATCGAAGCCATCCGAGAAGCACTGCCTGAGCTCGATAAGAAGATCCCCGGCTTCGCGATGCACGACGCCGTTCTCACTGGCGTCGAGACGCGCACGTCGTCGCCGCTGCGGGTGCGCCGCAATAATGACGATTACCAAAGCGTCAATGTCGAAGGCTTGTATCCGGCGGGCGAGGGCGCGGGTTATGCGGGCGGGATCTATTCAGCGGCGATCGACGGAATCGAAGTCGCGGAGGCCGTCGCGTTGAGGATGATGGCGGAACATGAGGCGGCCGTCCGGTAACGTCGTGACTCATTTGCTGTCCATGCAAACGTCGAAGAGACATAACCACCGCCCATTGCCTCTAAAACGAAAAAGGGCGCATCGTCACCGTTGCGCCCTTTCATCCGCATCCAAAGAACCTCAAGTAACCACGCCCACCTGCCAGGGCACGAACTCACTCTGCCCATACCCGTGCAGTTCGCTCTTCGATGCCACGCCCGACGCGCAGTCGAGCATCATCTGAAAAATCTGGTCGCCGAGTTGCCCGATGCTCGCCGTTCCATCGATCACGCCGCCGCAGTTGATATCCATATCCTCTTCTTGCCGCTCCCAGAGCGCGGTGTTCGTCGCGAGCTTGAGCGATGGCGAAGGCGCGCAGCCGTAAGCCGAACCACGTCCGGTCGTGAAGCAGATGAGATTCGCGCCCGAAGCAACCTGACCCGTTGCAGACATCGGATCGTAGCCGGGTGAATCCATGAACACGAAGCCCTTGGCGTCGACGCGCTGTGCGTATTCATAAACCTCGACGAGATTGGTCGTGCCGCCCTTGGCCACCGCGCCAAGCGACTTTTCGAGAATCGTGGTCAGCCCGCCGACCTTGTTGCCCGCCGATGGATTGTTGTCCATCGCCGCACCGTTGCGCGCGCAATAGTCCTCCCACCACTTGATACGCGTCAGCAGTTTCTCGCCGACTTCACGGCTGACCGCGCGCCGCGTCAGCAAATGTTCCGCGCCATAAACCTCCGGTGTCTCGGAGAGAATCGCCGTGCCGCCATGCGCGACGAGTTTATCGACAGCCGCGCCGAGCGCCGGATTCGCCGAAATGCCCGAGTAGCCATCCGACCCGCCGCATTGCAAACCGACGATCAGATGCGACGCCGGCACCGGCTCGCGCTTGACGCGATTCGCTTCCGTGAGCATCTCCTTGACCAATGCGATGCCGTGCTCGATCGTCTTTCTCGTCCCGCCGCTGTCCTGAATCGTAAAGCTGCGCAGACGCTCGCCGTCTTTCAGTCCGCTTGCTTCGAGCACGCCGGAAATCTGATTGGTCTCGCATCCCAGGCCGACGAAGAGCACCGAATAGAAATTCGGATGCACCGCGTATCCCGCCAGCGTGCGACGCAAGATGGCAAGGCCATCGCCCTGCATGTCGATGCCGCATCCCAAGCCATGTGTGAGCGCAATCACGCCATCGACGTTCGGGTAGTCCGCCAGCGCTTCCGGATGAACGTCGCGCCGAAAGTGATCAGCAATCGCGCGCGCGACGGTCGCCGAGCAATTGACGCTCGTCAGCACGCCGACGAAATTGCGCGTCGCCACGCGGCCGTCGTCGCGGCGAATACCCATGAACGTCGCGGGTTCATCGACGAAAGGCGTCGGATGCTTGTCGATGCCGAACTCGTGCTCGCGCGCGAACTCGGCCATCGACAGATTCTGCGTGTGGACATGCTGGCCGCGTGCGATGGCGTCCTTCGCCACGCCGATGATCTGGTTGTAGCGCTTGACGGGCTCGCCTGCGGCGATGGCGCGCGTCGCGATCTTGTGGCCCGGCGGAATCAGGCCCATGACGACGAGATCCTCCGACGCGATGCGCGCGCCGGAGAGCAACTGACGTGTCGCGATGACGACATCGTCTTTGGGATGCAGCCGGATGACCGCATGGTCGGTGGATGTGGTGGACATGATGTTTTCTTAGATCGTGGAGGGAGCGCGCTTGTCGGCGAGGGCTTCCGTTTCGGCGCGGTTGAGCGGTTCGATCTTGCCGACAATCACAAGATAGCTGAACGCACCGAGAAAGCAGAAGCCGCCTGCAACACACAGCGGAATGGTGAACGAGCCTTTCGTCATTTCGACCATGACGCCCGTGAACGTCGTGATGACGATACCCGCCAGATTCGACGCGAAATTCTGAATGCCACCGATGGACGCGACGTGTCCCGGCGTCGGTGCAACATCGCCCGGCAGCGACCAGATGCTGGCCGCGGCGAACGCGAGGCTGCCGTATGCAACGCCGAAAAAGCCGAGCATCAGATAGATGTTCGTGGTGAACGCCGAGAGCGTGATGACCGACGACAGCAGCATGCCGCCGACCATGCAGGTCTTGCGCGCCGCCGTGAGGCTCCAGCCGCGCTTGAAGAGCGAGTCGGACACGACGCCGCCGAGCCAGCCGCCGGGGATCGACATCAGCGCCGGAATCATGCCGAGCGTGCCGAGCGACTTGAGCGAGAAGCCATGCGTCTGCACGAGATAGCTCGGAAACCAGGTGATGAAGAAATAGATCACGAAGTTCAGGCAGAAGAAGCCGAGCATCATGCCCCACAGCGTGCGGTACTTGAAGAGCGAGCCCCACGAGACCTTGTTCTTCGGCGCGACCGGTTGCGGCGGGACATCCACGGGACCGGTGAGGTCGCCGAGCGACTTATTACGGTAAATGAGGAACCAGCCCAAGATCCACACCGCGCCGAGTGCGCCAGTGATGACGAACGACGCTTCCCAGCCCACCGAGCTGATGATGAGCGCAACAACAGGAATCGACAGCGCGGAACCGACACGCGAGCCGCTATCGAAGATGCTGGTGGCAAACGCGCGCTGCTGCGGCTTGAACCACTGCGCGACGAGCTTCGCGCACGACGGATACGCGCCCGCTTCGCCGACGCCCAGCATCAGCCGGCAGCCGAACATGCCCGCGACGCTCGTCGCGGTGGCGGTGAGCGCCGTGAACACCGACCACCAGCCCACCGCAAGCGGCAGTGCGATTCGCGCGCCCACGCGGTCAACGAACCAGCCGAAAGGCATCTGCATGAGCGCGTAGGTCCAGAAGAAGCCGCTCAGGATGAAGCCCATTTCCGCCGGCCCAATGCCGAGCGCCTTCTCAATCTGCGGTGCAGCCACGGCCAGATTCGCGCGATCGATGTAATTGATCGCGATGGCCAGAAAGGCCAGAAATATCACTACCCAACGCATTTTGCGCATCGTTTGTCTCCTCGGGATGATGGCATTTCATTTCTGCCGGCCCGAACCGCCATGCCGACGCGGTGAGCCGTGATTCAAAAACGGTGTGACGGGAGTCCGCGTTCTTTGGCGGATCTCAATGCGCGTTCAATGCATCGCGCAGGCGCTTTTGTTCGATATCGAGTTCGAGTTCGGCGGCGAAATCGATCACAGGTTGAAAACGCCGCACTTTCTTCTCGTCGTGATTGCGCGCGATATCCGCGAGCTTGTGCACGAGAAACGGGTTCTCGAAGCGGTCGCGCACGCTCGCGAGGTAGTCGCTTGCCACGTCGCCCTTGCCGAGTGCGACAAACACCGGCAGCACTTCGTCGCGCCAGGTGGCTTCGAGCGGCTCGCGGTACGCGGAATCGCGCATCGCGTCGAGCACGGTCATGTCGGGCGCGCCGTCGCGCGTGCGCCAGATTTCCGCGAGCATCGTGTGGCCGAGGTTGAGCAGCAGCAGTTTCAGGCGCTCGTAGTGCGCGAGGTCGTCGGTGACGACGATGTCTTCGTGTTCGCACGGCAAGGTCATGCCCGCTTGCCGCTCGATTGCCCACAACGCGTAAGGCTCGGCAATCGCGCCGACCGGCAGGATAGGCTCCGACACGATGCGGTCCACGAGCGAATTCACCCAGACGCAATCGTTCGACAAGTAAGCGATGAACGCGTCGTCCGCATTCCATTTGCGCGCCAAGTCGAGCACGAGGTCGCGCAAGGTGTCGCCGTTACGCGAGACGAGTTCGCACGGCAACAGCGTGATCGGCGCCGCGCTCGCCTTGAAGCGTGCGTGCAGCAGCACGGCGAGCTTGGCCGCGAATCCGCGCGGCGTACGCGCGCCATCGAGCAGGTCGGCCGTGTCTTCGTCGAAAAGGGCGTAACCCGTGTCGGCCGTGTTCGAGACGATCACCTTCACGTCGCGTTCCATGCGTTCTAGCAACAGCGGCCAGTCGTCGTTGGCGTGCAGCGCTTCGGTGATCGAATCGCATTCGATGGTGGTGTCGACGGTCGCGTCGCGCTCGCGTCCGCGAATGCGTACCGGATAGCGGCCCGTGGCGCGCAGCGCATCGACGCGCGCGCGGCTGTCAGGACTCGACGTGGTCTGCACGACGGTGATCTTGCCGAGCGCTTTCGCAGGATCGCGCCGCGCGGCGTCGGCCACGAAGAAGTCAACGTGCGCTTGCAGGAAACGGCTCGTGCCGAACTGGAGAATCGGATTGGTCATGTCGGGCGGCTATCGCGCCATCGCTCGATGCGACGGCGAAGTACATAGGGGGTATTGTCGTTGGGAACGGTTCCAGACAGCCGTAAAAAATATGGCCCATCTGGCCTTACCGAAATGCATACTAGTGGCTCGAATTGGAATTGGTCAAGCCACTTGTAAGCGTTTGAAAACCGTCGAACGCGCTTCGTACGGTGCGTCAACCCTTCCGCTGATTACAATCCACGTTTTCCCCGAGACATGCAGGAGTGTGCACGTGAGTGTCAAACCAGTCGAAACGCGTCGCCTCTACCTTCAGATCGCCGACAAACTGCGCGCTCTGATCGAACAGCAGGACTTTGCGCCGAACGGCCGGTTGCCCTCCGAGCGCGAACTCGCGCAGACGTTGGGCGTGTCGCGGCCTTCGGTGCGCGAGGCGCTGGTTGCGCTGGAACTGGAAGGGCGAGTCGAGATTCGCATGGGCTCGGGCGTCTATATCTGCGCGACGCCCGTGGCGAAGCCGCCCGCCACCGAGGCGGAACTGGGCGAGAGCCCGATCGAGATCATGAATGCGCGCAGCGTGATCGAAGGCGCGATTGCCGCGAATGTCGCGCCGTTTGCCAAGCCCAAGGCATTGAAGACGCTGCGCGCCGTCTACGAGACCATGGCGCGCGAAGTCGAAGCGGGACAAGTGCCGATGAGCGCCGACCGCGCGTTTCACGTTGCGATCGCGCAGATGTCGGGCAACGACGTGCTGGTCAGGACAGTGGGCAGTCTCTATGACGAACGGCATAGTCCGCTGTCATCCACGTTACGCGGACATTTCGAGGGGGAGGAAACCTGGGCGGCCGCGCTTGGCGAACATCTCGAGATTCTCGAGGCGCTCGAAGCGCGGGACGCGGTGCAGGCTCAAGCCGCAATGCAGCGGCACATGCGCAAGTCGGCCGAGCGTCTGATGACACGGCGCAAAGGCTGAAACCGGCGCGCCTTCAAAGACGAACCGGTTCTCTCGAAAGTTAGCCCGCGTTAGCCGGGGTACGCTTCATCGACCTTCAGGCCAGCCAGCTTGAAGATCACGCGCAGTGTCTGCGGCGCGATCTCGCGGCGCGAGGCGAGCGTGGTCAGGACGAAGTCCATCACCTTGGCGTACTTCAGCATGGTCAGACACGATTCGATATCCGTGGAGCCGTCGCGCATCGATTCGGCGAGACGCAGCATCTCCACCGAAATCTCTCGAGCCATTTCGAGTTCGAGTTGTTGCTTCTCGCTCCAGGCGGGCATCGTGGTCAGCGCCGCGAGCATCTCCTGAAACTGCTTTTCTGCTTTCTTGTCGGGGATCGCGTCCATCGCCGTCCTCTCCATGTTCATGGCGCCGGCGAGTCGCAATCGCCGCGCTGAGTGTTAGGTGTTACGTAACGAAAGCCGCTCGCGGGTGACGACGCGTACTGCGTTGTCGAGGCGTGGCTTTGCTACCTGCTTGTTGCTCTTCCTTGCTGCATTGGCGCGCCGGGCTTCTTCCCCACGCTGTGCATCGTCCCGGCCAGATCCGCATACCGGACAATGCACGAAGTGTTCCAAGCGTTTTCTAGCCGTCTTGCATCGCCGGTCGACTTGGGCGGAACAAGAGCGTCTTCGCGCTTTTGGGTAAACTTCTCCTTTCGAGTCGGCAGAACCAGCGGTTAGCGCACATTCGGCGCAAACTAGCCTCGTTTTTTAATTACAACATTACTTTCACGATGGCCAAGAAGTCCTCCGCGTCGGCTCCGGGCACCCCCGACCCCACTACAAAGCACGAAATCCGTCCAGGTCAGTCGATCGAACTGCTGAAGGAACTTCATATCCTCACGCGCGACGGCAAGATGAATCAGGACAGCCGCCGCAAACTGAAACAGGTCTATCACCTCTATCAGTTCATCGAACCGCTGCTTGCCGACGTTCACGAACGCCAGGGTTCGGTGTCGCTTGTCGACCATGGCGCGGGGAAGTCTTACCTTGGGTTTATTCTCTACGATCTGTTCTTCAAGACTCTGCGCGATCGGTCACACATCTACGGTATTGAGACGCGTGAGGATCTTGTTCAAAAATCGGAGGAATTGGCGAAGCGGCTGGATTTCGAGGGAATGTCGTTTCTGAATCTGTCGGTGGCCGAATCGATTGAATCGAATCTGCTGCCGGATTCCATCGATGTCGTGACCGCGCTGCACGCCTGCAATACCGCGACGGACGACGCCATCCAGTTCGCTCTGCAGAAGAACGCGAAGTACATCGTCGTGGTGCCGTGTTGTCAGGCGGAAGTCGCGTCAGTGCTGCGCAAGAACAAGGGGCATGCGCTGTCGAAGAACGTGCTGACGGAGATGTGGCGGCATCCGCTGCATACGCGCGAATTCGGCAGCCAGATTACGAATGTACTGCGCTGCCTGCAGCTCGAATCGCACGGATATCAGGTCAGCGTGACGGAACTCGTAGGCTGGGAACATTCGATGAAAAACGAGCTCATCATCGCTCAGTTCAAGGACTTGCCGCGCGCCCGGCCCGCGCAACGGCTGTCGGATGTGCTTGAAACGCTCGGGCTGGACGAGTTGCGCGAGCGCTTCTTCGCGCACTGATCAGTCGCTTTTCATCCACGCCGCGAAACCTTCGTGACCGAGGCGACGCAGCGTTTCCATGTTGCGTTCGTAGATATCAGCGGCGTCGGGAAAGGCATCCACTGCGCGGTCGATGCTCGCTTCGCGCAGCAAATGAAAGATGGGATACGGCGCCCGATTCGTATAGTTCTCGATGTCGTCGGGCTCGCTGCCTTCGAATCGATATTGCGGATGAAAGCTCGCGATCTGCAGTTCTCCGGCAAGGCCCATGTCGTTCAACAAGCGGTCGGCGAAGAACAGCGCGTCGTTGTAATCGGTGAAGTGCGCAAAGGCGTGCGGCGTGATGAAAAGCGTCGTGTCGATGTCATTTGCATCGCTTTCGCGCAAAAGGCGCAGTTCGTCCGCGAGTTCCGCGACGACATCTTCCACGCCGCGCGCGTCGCTCACGACATAGCGAATCTGTCCCTTCACATGCACGCTCTTGGCAAAAGGACACAGGTTCAAGCCGATGACAGCGCGGGTGAGCCAGTGGCGCGTGGCCGCGATCACTTCTTCTTCGCGGGTGCTACGGTCGTTCATGGTGCATCCTGAATAAGCGGCTTGCAGGCCGCGTCGATCAACGTGCGCGCAATGCGAGGCGCCGCGCGCATCGGCCCCGAACCGGGACCGTAAGTCTGGCTCGTCGCGTAGACGCCATCGACGAGCAACGCCAGCGATTCTGCCAGTTCGACGGGATCGGCGGCGCCCGCAGCAGCCGAAATCTCGGTGAGCCGCGTGATCAGATAGTGCTTGTTGCGCTCGACGGATTGCCGCGCGGGATGCGCCGGATCGCCGAATTCGCACGCGATGTTGAGAAACGGACAGCCGCGATAATCCGGCGCCGACGCGCGCCCGACGAGATCCTCGAGCGATTGAACGAGTTGCTCGGCCGGCGCGCCCGGATGCTTCTCGACGCTTGCCTCGAAGCGCTTGCGGAATCTTTCGTCCATGCGCTGCAGATACGCGGTGACGAGTTCGTCTTTCGAAGCGAAGCGCCGGTACAGGCTCATCTTGTTGACGCCCGCGCGTTCGACGACGGCATCGACGCCAATCGCGCGGATGCCATCGCGATAAAACAGTTCCTGCGCGGCATCGAGCAATTGTTCCCGAGCCTGCACGCCGTCGGTTCGCACACCGCGGCGAGCAGGGGTTTTCGGCTGGTCGGCGGGAGTTCGTGTCACAGTCGCATCCTTGAATATTGCTTGGGTCTTGACATGTTACCGATCGGTAACTAAGCTCGCAACTCTGATGTGACAGGTCGGTAACGTCACGGCGCGTAAAACACGAAATTCACGGAACGGAGCAGCGATGAATTGGGTAGCGAGACGGCTTGGCGGCCGCGTGCATTACGGCTGGATCGCAGTGGGCGTCGTTTTCCTGGTTTTGCTGGCGGCGGCCGGCACGCGCGCGACGCCGAGCGTGATGATGTTGCCGCTCGAAAAACAGTTCGGCTGGTCGCGCGGAACCATTTCGCTCGCCATCTCGATCAACCTTGCGCTTTACGGCCTGACCGGACCGTTCGCCGCTGCCGCCATGCAGCGCTTCGGCGTGCGTCCGACCTTGCTCGCCGCGCTTGCGACCTTGGCCGCGGGCGTCGGCCTCTCCTCGATGATGACCGCGCCCTGGCAGATGATCGTGATCTGGGGCGTGATGGTCGGCGGCTCGACGGGCGTGGCGGCGCTCACGCTTTCGGCGACGGTGGTGAATCGCTGGTTCACGACGCATCGCGGGCTTGCAATGGGCATTCTCACCGCCAGTTCGGCGACCGGGCAGCTCGTGTTTCTGCCGTTTCTCGCGGCGTTGTCGGAGCATCACGGCTGGCGGCCGGTGGTTTTCGTCGTGGCGATAGCTACCGCAGTCGTCGTGCCGCTCGTCGCGTGGCTGCTGCCGGAGCGTCCGTCGGATGTCGCGCTGCGACCCGTCGGCGAAAGCCCGGACGCGCCGCCCGCCGTCATTCCGCCGCCGAAAAATCCGATCAAGGTCGCATTCGGCACGCTCGGCATGGCGAGCAAGACGCGCGATTTTTGGCTGTTGTTCTTCAGCTTTTTCGTCTGCGGCGCGAGCACGAACGGTTATGTCGGCACGCATCTGATCGCGATGTGCTCCGACTACGGCATGACGCAGGTGCAAGGCGCGACCTTGCTCGCGGCGATGGGCATTTTCGATTTGTTCGGCACGACGCTTTCCGGATGGCTTTCGGATCGCTTCAACGCGCGCCTGCTGCTGTTTTGGTACTACGGCCTGCGCGGGTTGTCGTTGATCTATCTGCCGTATGCGTTTGGCATCGACTTCTTTGGGTTGCCGCTTTTCGCGGTGTTTTACGGGCTCGACTGGATCGCGACCGTGCCGCCGACGGTGCGCCTCGCCACCGATGTCTATGGCAAGGAGTCGGCGCCGATCGTCTTCGGCTGGATCGTGGCGGGGCACCAGCTCGGCGCGGCGTTCGCGGCGCTGGGCGGCGGCATGCTGCGGTCGAGCCTCGGCAGCTACACCGTGGCGACGATGATCTCTGGCGGTCTTTGCCTCGTCGCAGCCGTTACGGTGCTGCGGATCAATCGCGCGGGGCGGTCGATGGGCGTCGCCGCCACTTGAGCACTTTTGCGGACGTGTGAGTCCGTGACTTATCCTTGTCGTTCGATACTTGAACGGCGCGCATTGGGCCGATGCGCGCCGTTTGCGCTTTTGAGGGCGGCGCGAGGCAGCGGTGCTGAATCGAAGTGGTAGCGTTGTGCGGTTGACTGCTGCAAGCCGTTATCGTGATGGGCAGGCCTCGCTTCTTCCATTCGCTGAAGGATTCCAATGATGACCGCCAAACCCGCCGCAACCGAAGTCGATATCCACGAACTACTCGCGGGCCGCTGGAGCCCGCGCGCGTTCTCCGAGGCGCCGCTGAGCCGCGAGCATCTGCATAGCCTGCTCGAAGCGGCGCGCTGGGCGCCTTCATCGAGCAATTTGCAGCCTTGGCGTTTTATCGCGTTCGATCGGCATCGCGACGAAGCCGCGTTCCAGCGCGCGTTCGAAACGCTCGCGCCGTCCAATCGGACCTGGAATGTTCGCGTGCCCGTGCTGGTCTGCGTGACTGCGTCGACGCTCACGCCGAAGGGCGATGTCAGCCGCACCGCGCTCTACGACACCGGCGCGGCCGCGATGGCGCTCGTGCTCCAGGCGCACGCTCTCGGGCTCGCGACGCATCAGATGGGCGGCTTCGATCGCGACGCGTTCCGCGCGGCGTTCGAGATTCCGCCGGAGGTAGAGATCATCGCGATGATCGCAATCGGTAATCACGGCGACGCGAATCTTCTCGACGACGCGCTTCGCGAACGCGAGGCCGCGCCGCGAGCACGCAAGGCGCTGGGCGAGACCTCGTTCGAAGGCGCGTGGGGAAAGAGTTTCGAGTGAAGCCAGGCTTACGCGGCGCGGGTGCGCTTGACTGCGGACGTGTACGACATCACCCCTCATCCGCCGATGACAGCGGCCGCGCAACATCTTCCAGAGACTTGCGCTCCGCCGCCACGCCCCAGATGCCGGCCACGACGGCGGCCGCGATCATCAGCGCGGAGCCGATCAGATAGCCGACGAACACCGCGCCACGCTGATGCGTATCGATGAGTTGCCCGAACAGCGCCGGCCCGATGATCCCGCCGAGCGCCGTACCGAACGCATAAAACACGGCGATGGCAAGCGCGCGAATCTCAAGCGGAAACGTCTCGCTGACCGTCAGATAGGCCGAACTCGCCGCCGCCGACGCGAAGAAGAAAATCACCATCCACGCTATCGTCTGCGTGGTCACGGAAAGCATTCCGTGCATGAACATCCATCCGCTGATCGTGAGCAGCACGCCCGAGATCGCGTAAGTGAAGGCGATCATCCGGCGTCGGCCGAGCACGTCGAATAGCTTGCCGAGCAGAACGGGGCCGAGGAAGTTGCCCGCCGCGAACGGCAGCACGTACCAGCCGATGTGATCGCCCGGCACGTGATAGAAGTCCGTCAGCACGAGCGCGTAAGTGAAAAAGATTGCGTTGTAGAAGAACGCCTGCGCGGTCATCAACATGAGGCCGACCAGCGAGCGGCTCCGATGCACATGAAACAGCGTGTGCGCGACTTCCGAAAGTGGCGTGTGCTCGCGCATCTTTAGGCGCAGCGGCTTGATCGGCGTGTTCGGTATTTCGACGCCGTGCTTGCGAAAATGCGCTTCGATGTCCTCGACAATCTGCTTCGCTTCATCGACGCGGTTATGCGTGATGAGCCAGCGCGGACTTTCCGGCACCCACATCCGCATGAAGAGAATGGTGAGACCGAGCGCCGCGCCGATTAGAAAGCACCCGCGCCAGCCCCAATCGGGCGGCATCAGGCCCGGATCGAGCAAAACGAGCGAACCGGCCGCGCCAATGCCCGCGCCGATCCAGAACGTGCCGTTAATGGCGAGATCGGTCCAGCCGCGCAAGCGTGCAGGCGTGAATTCCTGGATCGTGGAATTGATGGCCGTGTATTCGCCGCCGATGCCCGCGCCCGTCAGAAAGCGGAACAGCACGAAACTTGCGAGATCCCATGAGAACGCGGTTGCGGCGGTCGCGGCCACATAGAGAAAGAGCGTGATGAAGAAGAGCTTGCGTCTTCCGAGCCGGTCGGTGAGCCAGCCGAAGCCAAGCGCGCCGACCACCGCGCCCGCAATATATGCGCTGCCGGCGATGCCGACATCCGTGTTGTTGAAGTGCAGCGCCGGGCTCGACTTCAATGCGCTCGCCACCGCGCCCGCGAGTGTGACTTCGAGCCCATCGAGCAGCCACGTGATGCCGAGCGCGAATACGATCAACGTATGAAACCGTCCCCAGGGCAGACGGTCGAGCCGTCCCGGTAAATCGGTTTCTATGATGTCGGATCGATCGCTGGCGCTCGCAGTCGAACGATTTTCCTGCGGTAAGGTAGTGTCGTTCATTGGCTCGTGCCCGCCGCATCCGCGCGCGCAACAGTGAATAAATTGCCGCTTTGGCGAGCAAGTTGCATTCCGCGCCGGTTGAAGCGTCGTGGCGGTTCCAGACGGGTTCGAATGCGGTTGATGCATGCCGCCGAACATGCTACAAACCCTGTCCACTTTTGAATGCGGCGTTGCCTCGTAACGCTGCCTCGATGTCCATGACCTACTGTGCGATCGATTTTGGCACGTCGAATTCCGCCGTCGCCGTGCCTGCCGCGATTCAGGCGCAGACGCAGGGTGGCCATTCGATCCGGCTGGCTCCCGTCGAGGGCGAGGCAACCACGCTTCCGACGGCCGTCTTCTTCAACACGGACGAAAACAGCCAGTCCTATGGCCGCGCCGCGCTCGAATCGTATATAGACGGCTTCGACGGCCGCCTCATGCGTTCGATGAAAAGCATTCTCGGCTCGCCGCTCGCCGACACTAGCACCGATCTCGGCGACGGCTCCGCCATCAAGTACACAGACGTCATCACGCTTTTTCTGCAGCATCTGAAGCAGAAAGCGCAGGCGGTCTCGCCAAGTCCGCTCGATCGCGCGGTTCTCGGCCGTCCGGTCTTTTTCGTCGATGACGATCCGCGCGCCGACCGCCTCGCGCAGTCGCAACTCGAAGCGTGCGCGCACGCCATCGGCTTGCGCGAGATTCACTTTCAATACGAACCGATCGCCGCCGCATTCGATTACGAAGCGCGCCTGACGCAGGAAGGGCTCGTGCTGGTCGCGGATATCGGCGGCGGTACGTCCGACTTCTCGCTCGTTCGCGTGGGGCCCGAGCGCGCTCGCCAGCTAGACCGAAAAAGCGATGTCCTCGCGCATCACGGTGTGCACGTGGCCGGCACGGATTTCGACCGGCGCGTCGAGCTGACGACCGTTTTGCGCGAACTCGGTTATCAGACGCTCGATCCGCAAGGGCGCGAAGTGCCGAACCGCGTGTATTTCGATCTGGCGACGTGGCATCTGATCAATACCGTCTACACGCCCAAGCGCGTGAGCGAATTGCAACTGATGCGCCACCTTTACACCGAACCGCGTCTGCATGACCGGCTAATGCGCGTCGTCGATCGCAGGCTCGGGCATGCGCTGACCGCGCACGCTGAGGAAGCGAAGATCGACGTGGCGGCGGGCGGCGTAACCGAGATTGACATGGAAGAGGTGGAGGAAGCGCTGCGCGTCGCATTCGACGAAGCGCAGCTGATCGAAGCGGGCGCGGACGAGACGCGGCGTATCGTCGAAGCGGCGCTGGAAACGGTGAAACGCGCGGGCGTGGCGAACGCGGATGTCGGCGCCGTGTACTTCACGGGCGGCACCACCGGTTTGCGCTTTCTGTCCGATGCGCTCGCGGCGGCTTTTCCCGGCGCACGAGCCGTATTCGGCGATCGACTTGCCAGTGTGGCGACGGGTCTCGGTATTTACGCGCAACGCGTCTTTACCTGATCGCGCTCGTTCCAGATGCAAAAAACCCCGCCGAGGCGGGGTTTTCTTTAAGCCGGATAAAAACTTACGCCGGCTTGATGTTCGCTGCTTGCTTGCCCTTGGGGCCAGTCTTCACTTCGTAGGTAACCTTTTGGTTTTCTTGAAGTGTCTTGAAACCCTCAATGCGGATTTCCGAGAAGTGTGCGAACAGATCTTCGCCGCCGCCATCCGGGGTGATGAAGCCAAAGCCCTTTGCGTCATTAAACCACTTGACGGTACCGGTTTCCATGTTACTTATTCCAAAAAATTGATGAATGAGGCCGAAGCCAAGGGTGCATGAAGATCAAGGAAGGGGCAATGGGACCAACCGGAGTACCGCGATGGCGAACTACGAAAGAACCACAAGTCACTCGCCACTTGAAATCCTGCAAGAAGGTTTATACGGCTAATCGTTTTCGCGGTCAAATAATATCCGACTGCCGCGCAGGGACTTTTTGAGATATCGCAACGTATCTTACGAATCTTTCATAATTTCACTGCCAACTGTCTATCACCGCCGTGTGGTAGCTTTCATCGCGCAAAAACTGATGAAAGCTGACAATCCTTCGCTGCATTCGAAAGGTGCAACCGTTACACTACGCGCCAACCTGCCAAGGTTGCACCAAAATCGCCCTATCACCGGACCGTAGGCCGGCATCGCGCGCGGCGGATGTGCATTCGTGCGCCTGACCTCCAAGCGCAAGGCGAGAGACACTGGAGAACAATGTGAAGAGTTCGATACAACGAAATATCGGGCCGATAGCACTCATGCTTACCGGCCTCGGTTCCATCATCGGTTCAGGCTGGTTGTTCGGCGCGTGGAAAGCGGCCAAGATCGCCGGTCCCGCAGCCATGGTCGCGTGGGTGATCGGCGCGGTCGTCATCATGGCGATCGCTCTTACTTACGCGGAGTTGGGCGCGACGTTTCCCGAATCCGGCGGCATGGTGCGTTACGCGCGCTATTCGCATGGCGCGCTCGTCGGTTTCATCAGCGCGTGGGCGAACTGGATTGCCATCGTCTCGGTCATTCCGATCGAGGCCGAGGCATCCATTCAATATATGAGCACGTGGCCCTATGAATGGGCGCATGCGCTCTTCGTGAACGAAACGCTCACGACTTCAGGGCTGATCCTCTCGGCGCTGCTCGTGGTCGTGTACTTCATGCTCAACTACTGGGGCGTGAAGGTGTTCGCGCGCGCCAACTCGACAATCACTGTTTTCAAGTTCCTGATTCCCGGCCTGACCATCGCCGGCCTCATCTATACAGGGTTCCATTCCGAGAACTTCGGCACGGTGTCGAGCTTCGCGCCCTATGGCTGGCCGGCCGTGCTGACGGCGGTGGCGACGAGCGGTATCGTATTCAGCTTCAACGGCTTTCAGAGCCCGGTCAATCTCGCGGGCGAGGCGCGCAATCCGTCGCGGAGCATCCCATTCGCCGTGATCGGCTCGATTCTGATCGCGCTCGTGATCTACGTATTGCTGCAAGTGGCCTACATCGGCGCGGTCAATCCCGCCGATGTCGCGAAGGGCTGGTCGCATTTCAACTTCGCGTCGCCGTTCGCGGAACTGGCGCTGGCGCTGAATTTGAACTGGCTCGCCGTGCTTCTTTATGTCGATGCTTTCGTGAGCCCGAGCGGCACCGGCACCACCTACATGGCGACGACCACGCGCATGATTTACGCGATGGAGCGCAACAACACGATGCCGAAGATATTCGGCAACGTGCATCCGTTCTACGGCGTGCCGCGTCCCGCGATGTGGTTCAACCTGTTCGTCGCGTTCGTGTTCCTGTTCTTCTTCCGTGGTTGGGGCACGCTGGCGGCGGTGATTTCGGTGGCGACGGTCATTTCCTATCTCACCGGGCCTGTGAGCCTGATGGCGCTGCGCCGCGCCGCGCCGGATCTGGAACGGCCGGTCCGCTTGCCGCTAATGGGCTTGGTCGCGCCGTTCGCGTTCGTCTGCGCGTCGCTCGTCCTGTACTGGGCAAAGTGGCCGCTGACCGGCGAAATCATCCTGTTGATGGTCGTCGCGCTGCCCGTGTACTTCTACTTCCAGGGCAAGACCGGCTTCGCAGGATGGGGCCGCGATCTGAAAGCCGCGTGGTGGCTGGTGGCGTATCTGCCGACAATGGCCGTCATGTCGCTCATCGGCAGCAAGGAATTCGGCGGAAGTGGCGTGTTGCCGTATGGCTGGGACATGGCGCTCGTCGCCGTGCTCGCGCTCGTGTTTTACTTCTGGGGCGTGCACACCGGTTATAGGACGGACTATCTGGATGAACGCGAAGCGCACGAAGATATCCAGCACGAAGTCGGCGCGTAAACAGATCGTCGACGAGAAGCGGTAAAACGAAGCCCGCCTGAGCAATCAGGCGGGCTTCGTTCTTTCCTGCTCGACTCGTACGTTCAGGCCTCAGGCGTCCGCGAACACGTAGTTCGTCATGGCGAGCGCGCGCTGGAAAGTGCCGAGCGACTGTATGCGCAACTGATAGTCATCCGCCGCAGCGCCTAGTGCGCCGAATACTGGCAGCAGATGCTCGTCGGTCGGATGCATCAGCGCGGCGTGCGGCGCGCGGGCGCGATAGTCGAGCAGCGCGTCGATGTCGCGATCGGCAAGACGCGCCTCGAACCAATGCGTGAACTCATCGACGCGCGGATCGGCATCTTCAGGACGAGCGCCGAAATCCGCCATGCGCAGGTTATGCGTGATCTGCCCGGAACCGACGATCATCACGCCGTCGCGCCGCAAATCGCGCAGCGCCCGGCCGATACCAAAGTGATGCGCGGCATCGAGGCGCGGTTGAATGGAAAGTTGCGCGACTGGGATGTCGGCGTTGGGAAACATGAGCAGAAGCGGCACCCACGCGCCGTGATCGAGGCCGTGCTCCGTCGTGCTCGCAGCAATGCCGTGCTCGCCGAGCAGCGCGGCGGCGTTGCGGGCGAGATCGGGCGCGCCGGGCGCGGGATAGCGCAGTTCATAGAGCGCGCGCGGAAAACCGTAGAAATCGTGGATGGTTTCCGGCCACTCGGCGATGCTCGCAACGGGTTGCGTCGTGCCCCAGTGAGCCGAAAGCATGAGGATGGCGCGCGGGCGCGGCAGCGTTTCAGCGAGCGAGGCGAATTCGCCGGAAGGCATCGACGGGTCGATAGGCAGCGTCGGCGCGCCGTGAGAAATGAAAACGGAGGGAAAGGAAGTCATGGCGTCGCGTATTGAGTTGGATGCCACCAATGTACGGCCGTGACTGGCGGAAATAAACGGCCGGTGAAGCAATGAATTGTGTCGTCGGCGTTTGCAATCGAATCGACGCTCAGTCCGCTTCGCCGCGCATCCCTTCCCATGCAACGGCGGCCGGCGATGCGATCTGGAACAGATCGATCACGCGCGCGACGGTGTGATCCACCATCTCGTCGATGCTCGCCGGCTTCTGATAAAACGCCGGCAGCGGCGGGAAAATCACGCCGCCCATTTCCGTCACGGCGGTCATATTGCGCAGATGCGCGAGGTTGAGCGGCGTTTCGCGCACCAGCAGCACCAGACGGCGACGCTCCTTGAGCACGACATCCGCCGCGCGCGTGATGAGATTGTCGGAGAGTCCGTGCGCGATGCTTGCCAGCGATCGCATGGAGCACGGCGCGACAATCATGCCTTCCGTGGAAAACGAGCCGGACGCGATGCTCGCGCCGACATCGCGCACGTTATGAACAACGTCCGCGAGCGCGTGAACCGTGGATTTATCGAGTTCCAGCTCGTGCTGGATATTGAGCCAGCCGGCGCTGGAAACGAGCAGATGCGTTTCCACGCCGGGAACACGGCGCAACGTTTCAAGCAGACGCACGCCGTAAATTGCGCCCGTGGCGCCCGTGATGGCGACGATGAGCCGTCGTCGGGCGGCAGGCGCGTTCACTTCGAAGATGACTTCAGGCAGCGGCGAAGAGCTGTTGCAGTTCGCCGGATTCGTACATCTCCATCATGATGTCCGAGCCGCCGATGAACTCGCCCTTCACGTAAAGCTGCGGAATGGTCGGCCAGTTCGAGAATTGCTTGATGCCCTGACGAATTTCGTTGTCTTCGAGCACATTCACGGTCGTGATCTGATCGACGCCACACGCCTTCAGCACCTGGATGGCGCGGCCGGAGAAACCGCACATCGGGAACTGCGCCGTGCCCTTCATGAAGAGGACGACCGCGTTTTGATCGACGAGTTGCTTGATGCGTTCTTGCGTTTCCATGATGTTCCTGCGCTTTGATGTCGGTGGGGACTAAGTGTTGAAATGATAGCGGATTTCGCTATTCCGGGCTGACCGCTGCCTGGCTCGCCCGCCGCGCTCAGGCATTGAAAACGCCGCCGCTGATTCGCTCGATTCCCGCCAGATCGCACAGCGAATGCACATCGGTGAAACCGCGCGCCGTGAGCAGTCGGCGCACGGCGTCGGACTGATCGTAGCCGTGTTCGAGCCACAGCACGCCACGGCGCGCAAGCAGAAACGGCGCTCGCTCGATAATGGTCCGGATGCAGGACAGACCGTCGGCGTCATCGGTGAGCGCGTCGCGCGGCTCGAAGCGCAGATCGCCTTGCTGCAAATGCGGATCGTCGCTTGCGATATACGGCGGATTGCTCACGATGGCTTCGAAGAGCAGCGAAGGATCGACCTTCGCGGTCCAGTCGCTTTCGACGAACGCGAGCGGCCCGCCCGCGCGCGCCGGATCGAGCAGCCGTTCTGCATTGCGACGCGCGACATCCAGCGCGGCGCCTGAGCGGTCCACGGCCCACACGCGCGCGTCGGGCCGTGCATGCGCAAGCGAAACCGCAATGGCGCCGGTTCCCGTGCCGAGATCGAGCACGCGCGCGTTCGGCGTATTCGCGATGGCGTCGAGCGCCGTTTCCACCAGCAATTCGGTTTCCGGGCGCGGAATCAGCACATCGGGCGTCACGTCGAATTCGAGCCCGAAAAATTCACGCGTTCCAGTCAACTGCGCGATCGGTTCTCCCGCGACACGGCGCGCGACGAGCGCCTCGAAGCGGCTAACCGCGATGGCGCCAAGCGCTTCGCGGTCGCGCGTGATGAGCTGCGTGCGTCGCCAGCCGAGCACGTGCATCAGCAAGACGCGCGCTTCGAGCGCGGGCAGCGCACACGCACGCAGCAGATCGACTGCGGTCGTCACTCGGTTTCCCCGAGCGCCGCGAGCAATTCCGCCTGATGCTCGCTCACGAGCGCGCCGATCAGTTCGTCGATATCGCCGTCCATGATGTATTCGAGCTTGTAGAGCGTCAGATTGATGCGGTGATCCGTCATGCGCCCTTGCGGAAAATTGTAGGTGCGAATGCGCTCGGAGCGGTCGCCCGAACCGATCAGACTCTTGCGCGTCGCCGCTTCCTTCGCGTGTTGCTCGTGATACTGCTTGTCCTTGATGCGCGCGGCGAGCACCTTCAGCGCGCGATCCTTGTTCTTGTGCTGCGAGCGGTCGTCTTGACATTCGACGACGATTCCGGTCGGCAAGTGCGTGACGCGCACGGCCGAATCGGTCTTGTTGATGTGCTGCCCGCCCGCGCCCGACGCGCGGAAGGTATCGATACGCAGATCCGCCGGATTAATCACCACTTCGCTGATTTCATCGGCTTCCGGCATGACCGCGACCGTGCACGCGGACGTATGGATGCGCCCCTGCGTTTCCGTCGCCGGAACACGTTGTACACGATGCCCGCCCGACTCGAACTTGAGCCGCGAGAAGGCGCCGTGGCCCGCAATCCGCACGATCACTTCCTTGTAGCCGCCCAAGTCGGACACGCTCTCGGACATGGTTTCGGCAGTCCAGCGGTTGCGCTCCGCATAGCGCAGATACATGCGCAGCAGGTCGCCCGCGAACAGCGCGGATTCGTCGCCGCCCGTGCCCGCGCGAATTTCGATGAAGATATTGCGCTCGTCGTTGGGATCGGTCGGCAGCAGCATGGTCTGCAGATCGCTTTCGATCGTCGCCATGCGTTCGCGCGCTTCGCCGATTTCCTCTTCGGCGAAATCTCGCATCGACGGATCGGACAGCAATTCCTGCGCGGTCGCTTCGTCGTTGAGCGCCTGACGCCAGAGCGCGTACTGCTCGACGACCGGACTGATTTCCGCATGTTCGCGCGTGAGTTTCCGATACTGATCCATATCGGCGGTCACGTCTTCGCGGCTCAACAATTCGTTGAGTTCGACCTGCCGTTTTGCAAGCTGGTCGAGCTTGCTTTGCATGCTCGTTTTCATCGGGCGGAGTTGGAGCGATGCTCCGGAGAATTGTGGAATCAGAAATGCCTGCGCGTCAGCGCCGCGCGGCATTGGAGAACAGCGAGGAAAGCCGCTAACGGTCCGGAGACTGCGACGATTCAGGCGCCGAAGGCGTGTCGTCTTGCGGCTTGTCGGACGAACCGTGGCGGTAGAAGCCGCTCATCAGGTCGATGAGCTGGGCGCGCTCTTCCGTGGTCGCGCGATTGAGCGCGTGCGTCGGACCATGAATGAGCTTGTTGGTGAGCGATTGCGACAATGCTTCGAGCACGGCGGCGGGATCGTCGCCGCGCGCGAGCAGCTTGCGCGCGCGTTCGACTTCGGCGCGGCGCAACGCGTCGGCTTGTGTATGCATGTGGCGGATGACCGGCACGATACTGCGCGCATCCAGCCACTGCATGAAATTCTGCACACGCGTTTCGATGATCGCTTCGGCTTGCGCGACGGCAGCTTGCCGCGACGCATTGCCTTCGCGCACGATCGCGCCGAGGTCGTCGACGGTATAGAGGAACACGTCCTGCAGATTGCCGACTTCCGGCTCGATATCGCGCGGCACGGCGAGATCGACCATGAAGATTGGCCGATGCCGGCGCGCGCGCACCGCGCGTTCGACCGCGCCCAGCCCGATGATAGGCAGCGTCGACGCCGTGCACGACACGATGATGTCGAACTCGTGCATGCGCGTGGGCAGCTCGGAAAGCGGAATAGCGCGGCCGTTGAAACGTTCGGCGAGCTTTTCGCCGCGTTCGGCCGTGCGGTTTGCGACCACCAGTTCGCGCGGATTTTGCGCGGCGAAGTGCGTGGCACAGAGTTCGATCATTTCGCCCGCGCCGATGAAAAGCACGCGCTGACTCGAAATGTTTTCGAAGATGCGCTGGGCGAGTCGCACGGCGGCGGCGGCCATGGAAACCGACTGCGCGCCGATCTCGGTCGTGGAGCGCACTTCTTTCGCCACCGCGAAGGTCCGCTGAAACAACTGGTTGAGATAAGTACCGAGCGCGCCCGCTTCCGACGCGGTGCGCACGGCATCCTTCATTTGTCCGACGATCTGCGTTTCGCCGAGCACCATGGAATCCAGCCCCGAGGCGACGCGGAAGGCGTGGCGCACGGCCTCGGACTGCGGCAGCGCGTAGACGTGCGGCGCGAGTTCCGAAACCGGGAGATTGTGGTACTTCGACATCCACTGAATGGCAGCGTCGCGCGCGGCGGCGTCGTCGGTGGCGCAGTAAAGTTCGGTGCGATTGCAGGTCGAGAGGATCGCCGCTTCGGGCGAAACCTTGGCGAGCGGCCCAAGCCAGATGTCCTTCAGCGCGCCCAGAGCGGGCTTCAGCTGTTCGAGCGGAAACGCCACGCGTTCGCGCAAGGCGACAGGCGCAGTGTGGTGATTGATTCCGATCGTGAGGAGCTGCATGTAATGGGCCTAAGCCGATGGCCTTTCAGATAGCGCAATATTATAGCGTTTTACGAATCTCTTCATTTATAGGCGGCATAGGGGATGGCTGGTGTTCGCTCGCGCCGCTTGCAGCCGGCGCGAAGCCCCAAGCTCGTGCGACGCCAGGACGCAGCGCCGCGCTCAATCGAAGTACTTTGCCAGCTCGGCGGCGCGCGCTTCGAGTTCCTCTTGCGACAATGCATGCGTCTCGGCAGCCGCTTCGCGATTTCGTTCGGCGGCGGCAATGGCCGCGTGCCGCGAAGTATTGTCGTGATGCAGATGGAACAGCGACGCGTTTGCATCGGGCACGGAATGCCAGCGAACGCCGAGCCGCACCGCGCGCGTGAGCAGGTCGTCATCTTCGCCGCCCCAGCCAATGAAGCGCGGATCGTAGCCGCCGACGCGCATGTAATCCGAGCGTTTTATGAGCACGATGGCGCCCGGCGTATTCGCATAGAGAATTTCCATTTCTTCGGGCCGGTCGCTTTCGAGAAACGGTTTTAGTATTGCGTAA
This sequence comes from Caballeronia sp. GAWG2-1, assembly GCF_023631405.1. NCBI lineage: Bacteria > Pseudomonadati > Pseudomonadota > Betaproteobacteria > Burkholderiales > Burkholderiaceae > Caballeronia > Caballeronia sp. GAWG2-1. Next base: position 27,812 of record NZ_JALQDD010000018.1, on the reverse strand, counting down.
TCTCCGGAAGCAATGAATGCATCGCGATAAACACCCGTAACGTTAATCACGTTCGTGAATGGGCAAAGTGCGTCGCTTGCCGTTCCATGACGAATTGCGTTGATGCAAAGCGGCAGATAATCCGGGTTGGAAATCATGTCCGCGTCATGGAAACAAATGATGTCGCCGGTGCACATTCGCGCGCCCAGATTGCATAGGCGCGCCTTTGGAAAGGGGCCGTTGTCGCATACGAAGACATGCCTGATCTTTTTGTCGCCAAGGCCCGACCAGTGGAAGGTGGGCGTGGCATCGGCTTCGATGAGATAAACCGTGTAGTCGGAATAAGTCGAATCGAGATGGCGCAATATGCCGCGCAGATTTTCACGCCGCTCTAGCGTGGAACCGCGGTAGGTCATGATGAATTCCAGACCGTTTAGCGATATGAGGCTTTTCTCAATCATGGTGCTTTATTTCCGCTGTAAACCTATTCAATCGATGCCGCGAACTTGGGCAATGACTCCTTAGAGTATCGCCCTTAAATCAGCGTGGCTAAAGCGGTCATTTTACCGGCCCGGCATATTTTCATTTTTAAGCTTAGTCGCATAAATCGTTCAAGGAAACGCACTTGCCATCGCCAACCTGGCCCCCTAAACTCGACCGCTAACGGCGCGCGGCGCCGGTTCAAACGCAATCAAAGGGGCGCGGTAGCTGATGGGCTGGACGGGCTTGATCTTTTTGGGCGCGGTAATCGGCGCGACGGGTTGGTGGCTGCATCCGCTGCGGCGCGCGGGGCGCGTGGGCACAGGCGCGGCGGGGCGCATCTGGACGGCCATCGTCGCGGGCATATTGGCGATAATCGTCGCGCGCATGTTCGGCAATATCATCAACCTGTATCACGACGGCGATACGCTCGAATGGTTCGCGTGCACGGTGTTCGCGCTCGTCGTCGTGACGGTGACAGTCAGCCTTGCCGCGCGTCGCTAAACCCGCGCTCGCCGGCGCTTCCTCACGCATTCCATGCAGGTGACTTCATGAACGACCGCATCGCACATTCCGCCATTCCCGACGCAGCCGAGTTCGCCCGGCGCATTGAATCGCTGCGCGGCCAGATGGCGCTCGACAATCTTGCCGCCGTGCTGATTCCGTCGGCAGACCCGCATCTTTCCGAATATCTGCCGGAGCGCTGGCAAGGGCGGCAATGGCTGTCCGGCTTCACCGGTTCGGTCGGCACGCTCGTGGTGACGGCGGATTTCGCGGGCGTCTGGGTGGACAGCCGCTATTGGACGCAAGCCGAGGCGCAACTGGCGGGCACCGGCATCGCGCTCATGAAGATGATGGGCGGCCAGCAAACCGCGCCGCACGTCGAATGGCTGGCGGCGCATGTCGATTCGGGCGATGTCGTTGGCGTCGATGGCGCCGTGCTCGGCGTGGCGGCGGCGCGCTCGCTTGCGGATGCGCTGAAGGCACGCGGCATCGTACTGCGCACGGATGTCGATCTGCTCGATTCCATCTGGCCGACGCGTCCCGGTTTGCCTGACGCGCCCATCTACGAACATGCCGCGCCGCACGCCAGCGTGAGCCGCGCGGACAAACTCGCCCAGGTGCGCGAAGCCTTGCGCGCAAAAAACGCGCAGTGGCACTTCGTGTCCACGCTCGACGATCTCGCGTGGATCTTCAATCTGCGCGGCGGCGATGTCAGCTACAACCCCGTGTTCGTCGCGCACGCGTTGATCGGCACTGACGACGCGACGATCTTCATCGCCGATGGCAAGGTGTCGGCCGAGCTCGAGGAATGGCTCGCGCGCGACAACGTGCGCGTCGCGCCTTACGCCGATGCGCCCCGCGCACTCGCCGCGCTGCCCGCCGGCGCCACGCTCCTGATCGACCCGCGCCGCATCACGCATGGTTTGCTGGAGCAAGTGCCCTCGGCGGTGACGATCGTGGAAGGCGTGAATCCGTCCACCTTCGCGAAGTCGCAAAAGACGGCGGCGGAAGCCGAGCATATCCGCGCGACGATGGAACAGGACGGCGCGGCGCTCGCCGAATTCTTCGCCTGGTTCGAAAATGCGCTGGGCCGCGAGCGCATTACGGAACTCACCATCGACGAAAAGCTCACGGCGGCGCGCGCGCGGCGTCCGGGCTTCGTGACGCTGAGCTTCGGCACTATCGCGGGCTTCAATGCCAACGGCGCGATGCCGCACTACCGCGCAACCGAAGCGTCGCATTCGGTGATAGAAGGCAATGGCTTGCTCTTGATCGATTCGGGCGGACAGTATGTGAGCGGCACGACGGACATCACACGCGTGGTTCCCGTCGGCGAGATCACGGCTGAACACAAGCGCGATTTCACCATCGTGCTGAAAGGAACGATGGCGCTGTCGCGCGCACGCTTTCCGCGTGGCATCCGTTCGCCAATGCTCGATTCCATCGCGCGCGCGCCTATCTGGGAAGTAGGCGCGGACTACGGCCACGGGACCGGGCACGGCGTCGGCTACTTTCTGAACGTGCATGAAGGCCCGCAGGTCATCTCGCACTACGCGCCCGCCGAAAGCTGGACGGCGATGGAAGAGGGCATGATCACGTCCATCGAGCCGGGGATCTATCGGCCGGGCAAGTGGGGCATTCGCATCGAGAATCTGGTGCTGAACCGGAGCGCGGGCAAGACCGAATTCGGCGATTTCCTCGACTTCGAAACGCTCACGCTCTGCCCTATCGATACCCGCTGCATCGACCTGGCCTTGCTGCGCGAGGACGAGCGTGCGTGGCTCAACGCGTATCACGAGGAAGTGCGCCGGCGCGTGTCGCCGCATGTGTCGGGCACGGCGTTGGCGTGGCTCGAAAAACGCACGCAGGCTATCTGATCCGAAAACAAGAGGGAGCAGCAAAACCATGACCATCAAGGCAGTCGTTTTCGACTTCGGCGGCGTGTTGATCGACTGGGACCGCGAGTATTTGTACCGGCAACTGATTCCGGACGAAACCGAGCGCCGCTGGTTTCTCGACAACGTCTGCAAGATGGATTGGGTCGTGCAGCAGGACGGCGGGCAGACCATAGAAGAAGGCACCGCCGAACTGATCGCGCGCTATCCCGATCACGAAGCGCTGATTCGCGCGTTCTATGCGCGCTGGCACGAGATGGTGTCGGGCGTGCTGGAAGAGGGCGTGGCGCTCGTCGACCGGCTGGACGCGGAAGGCGTGCCGCTATTTGGCCTGACGAACTGGTCGGCGGAGACGTTCCCGTATGCATGGGAACGCTTCGACGTGTTGCGGCGGTTTCGCGAGATCATCGTTTCGGGGCGCGTGGGAATCGTCAAGCCCGACCCGCAGATTTTCGCGTTGATGCGCGCGGAGATCGAAAAGCATCTCCCGGGCATTCAGCCGCACGAACTCGTCTTCATCGACGACAACGCGAAGAACGCGCAGGCCGCCACGGATCTCGGCTGGCACGGCATCCACTACACGGGCGCGATGGAAACCGAAACGAAGCTGCGCGCGCTCGCCGTGCCTATCTGACGCTTACTGACCGAGCAAACTCTTGAGCGCGTTGCCAATACCGCGCACGGTATCGCCCGTGCCTTTGGCCACGCCTTCGACGCTCACACCGAGCGCCTTTGCAAAACCGGCGGCGAGTTTCTTCGACAGACTTTCCTGCAGCGAAAACTTCGGATCGCGCAGATCGCCGTCGAGCACGAAGTCGAGCTTGATCTGATCCTTGCGGTCTTTCAGCGCGGCGACAGCGGCTTTCGTCGGAATGGAGAGGAAGGTGTCGAGTCCGTTGCCGGTGTCGCTGATCTGCAAGTGATTCAGCGTGAGCGTGCCGGGCGCGTGAATGCGGTAATCGTGGATGTTCGCGTCCACGGTGAGGTCGATGGTCCCGCCCGTCAGCGCCGCACGCGCGCCGGCCTTTTTCAGCAGATACGGGTCGAGCGACGCGATATCCACGCCGCTCAGCACGGCGCGCGTCTGCGAATCCTTGTTGGCGATGACCATCCAACCGCCCCACGAAACCGTTCCCGTATGCGACGGACCCTTGATCGAACCGGACATCGACAGATTGGTGCGGTCGGTGAGCGCGGGGAGATGCAGATGGTCGATGGTCGCGCGCGAATCGCTGATCAACACGCGATACGGCGGCTTTTGCACCGATGAATCGAAGAACTCCATCGAGCCGCGTTCGAACGACACGCGATCGATGAGCTTCTCTTCTTGCAAGCGCGCGTCTTCCTTCGCGTCGGGCTTGGCGTCGGCGACGCGCGCGGTTTCCTTGAGACCGGGCAGAATCTGCACGCGGCCATCGGCGGAACGCACGATCGACAAATAGTAGTTGTCCACGCTCACGCCATGCAGATGCACGCGGTTTCGCAGCGCTTCGTGCATGTCGATGTCGAGCACGATGCGCTCGGCGCGCATGGCGTCGCTCGCGGGCCAGTCCTGCGGGCCGCGCAGACGCACGCGCGACAGTGTGACGTGGCCGAAGCCGACATCGATCTCTTCGGCCGAGCCGTTCGGCCCGAGCGTTTCGAGAATGCGCTCCTTCATCTGATGCGCGACGAAGAGCCACCCGCCAACCGCCACGACGATGATCGCCACGACGATTCCGACTGCCCAAAGCGCTCCCCGTTGCGCTTTCGATCGCGCCATCTGCTATGTCTCCCGAATACTGGTTCTGCCTGAGGCTCACTCGGCGGTAAGCCGTTTCGCGTGCATCGTTTTTTTAAGTGAGCGCGTACTTTTCAGCCTCTGTCGCGCCGCTAGCGTGTCGCAAAGATGCCGTGAAGACTGGCGGCGACGTGCCTCAGACAGTCGCCGCATTCGTGTCCGATGTCGGTGCGCGCGCGCGCATAGGCACGCGCGTTCCTCGTCTCATCCGTTCACGCAAAGGATCAGCGCGTGATCGGCTTGTAGCGCAGACGCTTCGGCCTCGCGGCTTCTTCGCCGAGCCGCTTGCGCTTGTCGGCCTCGTATTCCTGATAGTTGCCGTCGAAGAACTCGACGTGCGAGTCGCCTTCGAACGCGATGATGTGTGTGGCGATACGGTCCAGGAACCAGCGATCGTGCGAGATCACCATGACCGAGCCGGCGAATTCGAGTAACGCGTCTTCGAGCGCGCGGAGCGTTTCGACGTCGAGGTCGTTGGACGGTTCGTCGAGCAGCAAGACGTTGCCGCCCGCAATCAGCGTTTTCGCCAGATGAAGACGTCCGCGTTCGCCGCCCGACAGATTGCCGACGAGCTTCTGCTGATCGCTGCCCTTGAAGTTGAAGCGGCCGATATACGCGCGCGACGGCGTTTCGTACTTGCCAACCGTGAGCACATCCGCGCCGCCGGAGATTTCCTCGAACACGGTCTTGTCGGCGCCAAGCGCGTCGCGGCTTTGATCGACATAGGCGAGCCTGACCGTCGGCCCTTGCACGATCTCGCCGGAATCCGGCTGCTCCTTGCCGGTCAGCATGCGGAACAGCGTGGACTTGCCCGCGCCGTTCGGCCCGATGATACCGACGATCGCGCCCGCCGGAATCTTCATGCTGAGGTTGTCGATCAGCAGCCGGTCGCCATACGCCTTGCTGACGTTTTTGAACTCGATGACTTCATTACCGAGACGATCGCCCACGGGAATGAAGATTTCCTGCGTTTCGTTGCGCTTCTGATATTCCTGGCTGTTGAGTTCCTCGAAGCGTGCGATGCGCGCCTTGGACTTCGCCTGACGTCCCTTCGGATTTTGGCGCACCCATTCCAGTTCCTTCTTGATGGCTTTCTGGCGGGCGGATTCGCTCGATTCTTCCTGCTTCAGGCGCTCTTCCTTCTGGTCGAGCCAGCTGCTGTAGTTGCCCTTCCACGGAATGCCGTGACCGCGGTCGAGTTCGAGAATCCATTCGGCGGCGTTGTCGAGGAAGTAGCGATCGTGCGTGACCGCGACGACGGTGCCCGGATAGCGCGTCAAGAACTGTTCGAGCCATTCGACGGATTCGGCGTCGAGGTGGTTGGTCGGTTCGTCGAGCAGGAGCATGTCGGGCTTTTGCAGCAGGAGCTTGCACAGCGCGACGCGGCGCTTTTCGCCGCCCGAAAGATGTTCGATGGTCGCGTCCCACGCGGGCAGGCGCAGCGCATCGGCGGCGACTTCGAGTTGCTGCTCGGGGCTGCCGCCGTCGCTCGTCGCGAGGATGGCTTCGTACTTCGCCTGCTCGGCGGCGAGCTTGTCGAAGTCGGCGTCGGGCTCGGCGTAAGCGGCGTAGATTTCGTCGAGCTTCTTGGTTGCCTGGAAGACATCGCCGAGACCTTCTTCGACTGCCTGACGCACGGTTTGTTGCGGATCGAGTTGCGGTTCCTGCGGCAAATAGCCGATGTTCAGATTGGGCATCGGCGTGGCGTCGCCTTCGATGTCCTTATCGACGCCCGCCATGATCCGGATGAGCGTGGACTTGCCTGAACCGTTGAGACCGAGCAGACCGATCTTCGCGCCGGGGAAGAACGAGAGTGAGATGTCTTTCAGGATCTGACGCTTCGGCGGGACGATCTTGCCGACGCGGTTCATGGTGAAGACGTATTGGGCCATGTCGATGTTGTCTGTAATGGTGTGGTGAAGAGTGCGAACGCCGGGCGCGGGCGGCTGCGTGCGGGACGCGCACGCCGCGTTATCGGCATTCGACGCGAATCGTCGGCGCGGGATGACGCGCTTCCCGGCGCGTGTGCCGCGCGGGATCGAATGTCATTGTACTTCGGGCGTGCTCAGGCTATTGCCAGCGCGCCACGCCGCCATGCCGTGAACACGTTCCGCCGTGGTGGCGGCTGAAGCTGTACGAGCCGTCGCGGCACTGCGCGGTCGCGCCTTCGGGTACCGCACCCGAACGCGAGCGAGAGGGCGCATGGATTACGTTGCCGTCGCGGTTGACGTAATGGCCATGTCTGTCGAGGTCGTTTTCGTCAGGCTGCGGGTTGAAGCTGTTCGCGTTCGCGCTCGCGCTGTTCGCGTACGCGTGCGCCGGTGTGCAAGGGATGACGCTCGCGGACAACGCAATGCAACACGTGACAGCGAGCGAACGCAGAAACGCGGGTCCTTTCATCTTCTTTTTGTCTCTCTTTATTTTTATCGGGTACCGCTCATGAAAAAAGCGGAGCCCCGTTTATCGGGCACTCCGCTTTATCATGCAAGACGATTTGACGATTCTTGACGCTTGACAGCGCTCAAACGTTGAACAGGAAATTCATTACGTCCCCGTCGTGCACGACGTATTCCTTGCCTTCGGCCCGCATCTTCCCGGCTTCCTTTGCGCCTTGCTCGCCCTTGAACGCGACGTAGTCATCGAACGCGATGGTCTGCGCGCGAATGAAGCCGCGCTCGAAATCGGTATGGATGGCGCCAGCGGCCTGAGGCGCCGTATCGCCGATATGAATGGTCCACGCGCGCACTTCCTTCACGCCAGCCGTGAAGTACGTCTGCAAGCCAAGCAACTTGAAACCCGCCCGGATCACGCGGTTCAAGCCCGGCTCGTCCATGCCCATGTCGGCGAGGAAGTCCTGCTTGTCCGCGTCGTCCAGATCGGCGATTTCCGCTTCGATTGCCGCGCACACCGCGACGACCGGCGCGTTCTCCGCGTCCGCATGCTTGCGAACGGCGTCGAGATATGGGTTGTTCTCGAAGCCGTCGTCCTTCACGTTCGCCACATACATGGTCGGCTTCGCCGTGATGAGGCAAAACGGCTTGATGAGCGCCTGCTCGTCTTCGTTCAACGAAAGCGCACGCACCGGCTTGGCCTCGTCGAGCTGCGCGCGCACCTTTTCGAGTACGGCGACGAGCTTGCCCGCTTCCTTGTCGTTGCCCGACTTCGCCGCCTTCGAATAACGCGTGAGCGCTTTTTCGACCGTCGACAGATCCGCAAGCGCGAGTTCCGTGTTGATGACGCCGATATCGTCCAGCGGATCGATCTTGCCCGCGACGTGGATCACGTTCTCGTCGTCGAAGCAGCGCACGACGTGCGTGATCGCATCCGTCTCGCGGATGTTCGCGAGGAACTGATTGCCGAGACCTTCGCCCTTCGACGCGCCCGCGACGAGACCCGCGATATCCACGAACTCGACGACGGCCGGCAGGATACGCTCGGGCTTCACGATTTCGGCGAGCGCGGTGAGGCGCGCGTCCGGCACTTCGACCACGCCGACATTCGGCTCGATAGTGCAGAACGGATAGTTCTCGGCGGCAATACCCGCCTTGGTCAAAGCATTGAATAGAGTGGACTTGCCGACGTTAGGCAAGCCGACGATGCCGCATTGGAGGCTCATGGAATCCTTCGAACTGGTGAGACGGCGCAGGCCGCGCGGGTTTCGTCAAAAGTCGCGCGCCGGGCAAAGGCTGAGTTGGCAAAAACGCCCGCCAGCGCAACGGCCGCGTCGAGCGGCCAGGCAAACCGCCATTGTACCGCCGCGCCGGGCAGCGGCGTTTCGCGCCGCCTTCCGCGACGGCCCGCCGCAGCGCCGCGCAGGCGCCAAATACGCTGCAATCCTCACGGCTATAATGGCCGGATGACTTCGCATCCCCTGACCTTTCATGCAGTTGTCGTCGGCGGCGGGCTCGTCGGCAAGACCGCTGCGCTCGCGCTCGCGCAATCCGGCTTGCGCACCGCGTTGCTCGCGCCGCAAGCTGCCGCCTTGCCCGCGGGCGCCGCGTTCGATTCGCGCATCTACGCGCTCTCGTCGAGTTCGCAGACGCTGCTCGAACGGCTGCGTGTCTGGCAAGCGCTCGATCGCACGCGGCTCGGGCCCGTCTTCGACATGCGCGTGTTCGGCGACACGCACGCGGAACTGCACTTCTCCGCGTTCCAGGCCTCGGTGCCGCAGCTCGCGTGGATCGTCGAGTCGAATCTGATCGAACAGTCGCTCGACGCCGCGCTGCGCTTCCAGCCGAGTCTGTCGTGGTTCGAATCGCGCGCGCAGGGCATGACGGTCGAGGACGATGCCGCGCACGTCACGCTTGCAAGCGGCGAGACGCTCGAAGCGGATCTGATCGTCGGCGCGGATGGCGCGCATTCTTGGGTGCGCGCGCAAATGGGCGCAAAGGTCGACCGGCGCGATTATCGGCAAACGGGCGTGGTCGCGAATCTCAAGGCGGAGCGGCCGCACGGCGAAACCGCCTACCAATGGTTCCGCGACTCGGAGATCATCGCGCTGCTGCCGCTGCCGGGCGATCACGTCTCACTCGTCTGGTCCGCGCGCACCGAACACGCCGACGAACTCCTCGCGCTCGATCCCGCGCAACTCGCGGCACAAGTCGAACAGGCCACGCAAAACATGCTCGGCACCCTCGAATGCGTGACTCCCGCGCAAGGCTTCCCGCTCGCGTTGCAAACGGTCGACAAGCTGATCGCGCCACGTGTCGCGCTTATCGGCGACGCCGCGCATCTAATTCATCCGCTAGCCGGGCAAGGCATGAACCTCGGTTTGCGCGATGTCGCCGCGCTCGCGGATGTCATCGCCAATAAAGAAGGTTTTCGCAATCTTGGCGATCCCATTTTGCTGCGCCGCTACGAACGCGCGCGCCGCGAAGACATACAAAAACTCATGTTGGCGACAGACGGCTTGCAACGGCTTTTCTCGGTGCCGGGCACGCTTGCGCGCGCGGTTCGCAATACCGGCATGGCGCTCGTGGGCGCGCAGCCACTCGTCAAGCGCTGGCTGGTTTCGGCCGCGCTCGGTTAAAGACACGCCAGGCACATACAGGAAAAGAATATGAAACGCACACTTCGAACGGCACTCGCAGCGGCCGCGGCACTCGCCGTGACACTTGGTCTCGGCTGTACGGCGCAGGCCGACCAGACCACCGACAAGATCAAGTCCACGCTCGAATCGCGCATGGGCGACGCGAACATCAAGAGTGTCGACAAGACGCCCATTCCAGGGCTCTATGAAGTGAACCTCGGCTCGCAGATCGTCTATACCGACGCCACCGGCAACTACGTGCTGATCGGCGATCTCGTCGATACGCGCAGCAGCAAGAATCTCACGGAAGCGCGGCTCTCCGAGACCAACAAGATCGACTTCGCGAAGCTGCCTTTCGAGAACGCGGTGAAAGTGGTGAAGGGCAACGGCAGCCGCAAGATCGCGGTGTTCTCGGACCCGAATTGCCCGTATTGCAAGCAACTCGAATCGACCTTGAAGTCCATCGATAACGTCACCGTGTACACGTTCCTGTATCCCGTGCTCTCGCCGGATTCGACCGCGAAGTCGAAGTCGATCTGGTGCTCGAAAGATCGCGCGATGAGCTGGGAAGGCTGGATGCTGGACCGCAAGGCGCCGACCACGGCCGCCTCGTGCGACACCACCGCCATCGACAAGAACCTGAAGCTCGGTCACACGATGAACGTGAGCGGCACGCCGACCGTGTTCCTCGCGGACGGCCGCCGTCTGCCGGGCGCCGTTCCCGCCGACCGGCTGGAGAAGGAACTTTCGACCGCGCATTGAGGCGGCCCGAACCCACGACGAGAGGCGCATGAGAGGCGCCTCTTTTGGTTTCAAAGGCGCACCGACCGCGCGCCCACAACAAGAACAAAGGACACGACATGGCAACGACTACGCTCGATCGACCGGTGCGCTACAGCATCGTTCCGAAGAACCCGGCCGCGCATATCTTCGAAGTCACGCTCACGGTCGCCGCGCCGGACCCGGCGGGACAACGCTTCATGCTGCCGGTGTGGATTCCGGGCAGCTACATGATTCGCGAATTCGCGCGCAATATCGTCACCTTGCAGGCGTTCAACGCGGCAGGGCGCAAGATCGGTATCGAAAAAATCGACAAGCACGCGTGGCAAGCCGCGCCTGCGGATGGCCCCATCACGCTGCGTTACGAGGTGTACGCGTGGGACATGTCGGTACGCGCCGCGCATCTGGATGACAGCGTCGGCTTCTTCAACGGCACGAGCGTGTTTCTCGCGGTGGAGGGGCAGTCGGCTGCGCCGTGTATCGTCGATATTCAAGCGCCGCAGGGCGGAGCGCTGCGCAACTGGCGCGTCGCCACGGCGCTTGGCGAAGCGCGTGGCACGAAGCGCCATGGTTTCGGCGCGTACGAGGCCGCGAATTACGACGAACTCGTCGATCATCCGGTGACGATCGGCGAATTCGCGCTCGGCGGTTTCACCGCGCATGGCGTGAAGCACGACATCGTGATCTCGGGACGCGTGATCGGGCTCGACATGAACCGGCTCGCGGCGGACCTCAAACGCGTGTGCGAAGCGCAGATCGCGCTCTTCGAACCGCGCACGAAGAAAGCGCCGGTGGATCGCTACGTGTTCATGACGGTCGCCGTCAGCGATGGTTACGGGGGGCTGGAACATCGCGCATCCACGGCGCTGATCTGCAATCGCGGCGACTTGCCGGTGCTTGGCCGACCCGAAGTCAGCGAAGGTTATCGCACGTATCTTGGCCTTTGCAGCCACGAATACTTCCATACGTGGAACGTAAAGCGCATCAAGCCGGCGGCGTTCGCGCCGTACGATCTGTCGCAGGAAAATTACACGTCGCTTTTGTGGCTCTTCGAAGGTTTCACGTCGTATTACGACGACCTGATCCTCGAGCGCACCGGCCTTATTTCCGCGAGCGATTACTTCTCGATGCTCGGCAAGACCATCGGCGGCGTGTTGCGCGGAAGCGGGCGGCTCAAGCAATCGGTGGCGCAGAGTTCGTTCGACGCATGGGTGAAGTACTACCGCGCCGACGAGAACGCATCGAACGCCATCGTCAGTTACTACCAGAAGGGTTCGCTCGTCGCGCTCGCGTTCGATTTGTCGATCCGCGCGCAGACTGACAACCGTAAGTCGCTCGACGATGTCATGCGTCTCTTGTGGCAGCGCTACGGACGCGACTTCTATCTCGGCAAGGCACGGGGCATCCGCGAGGACGAAGTGGAAGCGCTCTTCGCCGAGGCCACCGGCGCGGATCTGCGCTCGCTGTTCCGCGACGGCGTGCGCGGCACGCGCGACTTGCCGCTCGACGCGCTCCTCGAGCCGTTCGGCATAGCACTCGCGCCCGATCTGCCGACGAGCGGCACGGCCGGCAAGCCGTCGCTCGGCGTGCGCGTGCGTGGCAGCGCGGATTGCACGCTGGCGGTCGTGCACGACGGCAGCGCCGCGCAGAAGGCGGGGCTTTCGGCGGGCGATGTTCTCGTGGCCCTCGATGGTCTGCGTGTGACGGGATCGAATCTGGAGGCGCTGTTGTCGCGTTATCTGCCGGGTGCGAAGGTCGAAGTACACGCGTTTCGCCGCGACGAACTGCGTCGTACCGAAGTGAAGCTCGACGGCCCCGAAGTGTCGCGTTACGCGCTGACGGCTATCGACGGGCGCGGACCGTCGAAACAATGGCGCGAGCGCTGGTTGAAGGGCTGAAAGGCTGCGCCCACCGGGGATTGTCCTACTGGTGCAACGATCCTTCACGGCCGGACGGCTTTTTCCGGAACGCCGAACAACGAAGAATGCTTCCAACGCGGGCGCCGACGGCACCCGCTCCTCCATCAAGGAAGCCATCATGACGACGATTCTCCAGATCAACTCCGCAGCCCGCTCGCAAGGCGCTCAATCGACGCTGCTCGCCGACGAACTCACCGCGAAGCTGCAACAAAGCAATCCCGGCGCGAACGTGGTCGTCCGCAATCTGCTCGCCGACCAGCTCACGCACCTCGACGACGCCACGCTTGGCGCGTTTTTCACGCCCGCCGAACAACGCACACCGGAACAAGTCGCCATCAACGCGAAGAGCGAAGCGCTGATCGACGAACTGCAAGCGGCCGACATCGTGGTGATCGCGGCGCCGTTGTATAACTTCGGCGTGTCGTCGCAACTGAAGGCTTATTTCGACTGGATCGCGCGGGCCGGAATCACGTTCCGCTACACCGCGACCGGCCCCGAAGGCCTGGTGAAGGGCAAGAAGGTGTTCGTGGTGTCGGCGCGTGGCGGCAAGTACGCAGGCACGCCGAACGACTCGCAAACGCCGTATCTCAAGACGTTCTTGGGCTTCCTCGGCATGACTGACGTGAACTTCATCTACGCCGAAGGCCTGGCGATGGGGCCGGAGGCCGCGAGCGCAGCGCTCGCTTCGGCACGCGATTCGATCGCGGCGCTGTAAGGCTTAAGCTCGACGCCGAAGTAAAAGAGCCCGCCCGGTCTTCGGACCGCGGCGGGCTCTTTGCATTGCGTTGCATTGATGCGGATGCTCAGGCGAGCAACTGTGCCTCGGCGGGCAAGCGCCAGTCGATCGGCTCGCGCCCATGCCGCTTCAAATATTCGTTCGCGGCGACGAAATGCCCGCACCCCAGGAACCCGCGATGCGCCGACAACGGCGACGGATGCGGCGCTTCCAGCACGCAATGCGCCTTTCCCGTGCCGTCGATCAGCGCGCGTTTTGCCTGAGCGTGCGCGCCCCACAACATGAACACGACGCCATCGTGGCGCTCGGCAATTTCGTGGATCAGCGTGTCCGTGCACTGTTCCCAGCCCCGCTTGGCATGGCTTCCCGCTTTATCGCGCTCGACGGTCAGCGACGTGTTGAGCAAGAGCACGCCTTGTTTCGCCCACGAATCGAGGCAGCCGTGAGCAGGCGCGACGATATCCAGACTCGCGGCGATTTCCTTGAAGATGTTGCGCAACGAAGGCGGCGGGCGCACGGGCGCGGGCACGGAGAACGCAAGCCCATGCGCTTGCGGCGCGCCTTTGTCTTCACCGTGATACGGGTCCTGACCGAGAATCACCACTTTGACCTCGCCAGGACTGGTGAGGCGCAATGCGCGGAAAACATCGGCGGGATAAACGGTCTTGCCGGCGGCGCGCTCGGCATCCACGAAAGCGCACAACGACGCATAGCGCGGACTGTCGATAAATGCTGTCAGATGCCGCCGCCATTCAGCGGGCAGCGCTTCGAACTGGCTTTCGAGCGTGATGAAGCCGCTAGCGTGCGTGCGAGGCTCGTCAAAAAGAGAAGGCTGCTGGCTCATGCTTCGGCGTCGTCTACCGCGCTTTCCGGACGCTCGCGCAGCCGATAACCTCGCTCCGCCTTGCTCAAATCTTCCGGGTCGAGTTCGGGAAACGCGCCGCGCAATTCGGCGGCGAGCGTGGAGAGCGCTTTGGCGTCGCCGGACTTGATTTCGAGTTCCAGCTCGCTGATTTCCGCGTGATGGTTTTCGCCATCCACGTCCGCCGTGATCTTGCCGGCGTCGAGCGCGACTTCGATCTGCGAACCTTCACGCTCGATGTCCCACACGATGCGCCGGAAGTCCGTGCGAAACAGGGCGATCAGATTCGGCGCGGCGTCCTGCAACGCCTTGCGGGCCGCTTCGTCTTCGCAGGAAACGAGGAGCGCATCGATTTCAAGCGATTCGCCCGCCACCGGCATCTCCCATTCGTGACGACGGCTCAAGCCGGCCTTCGATTCGCCCAGCACCTTGTACGTCTGCAGCCACTGGTCGGGCGTGCGGCGCAGGCGCAATGCGGACTTCGCCTTGGCGAGCGCGCAATCCGGCGTGTCGAAATAGACGTTCGCCAGTTCCATCGGCTTGCCCGCACCGGTTCGCTCGTCGAAAAAGCGCGCCACGTCGTCGTGCTGCGAAGGCGGCAGCGCGAGCTTGATTTCCTGTTCGATGCCCAAAATTCGGTCCCGTCTTTAGAGTCAGAAGAACATTCGCGCGAGTTCCGTGCCCGGATCGTCGGCGCGCATGAACGCTTCGCCGACGAGGAACGTGTGTACGTGCATCGCTCGCAGCCGATCCACGTCGTGGCGCGAGAGAATGCCCGATTCGGTCACCACAATACGGTCGTCCGGCACCGCTTCGAGCATGCCGATGGTCGTATCGATAGTTGTCTGGAACGTGCGCAGATTGCGATTGTTGATGCCGATGAGCGGCGTTCTCAGTGTGAGCGCGTCTCGTAGTTCGTCGGCGTCGTGCACTTCGACCAGCACCGCGAGTCCGAGCGAATGTGCATAGGCTTCGAGATCTTGCATCTGCGAAAGTTCGAGCGCGGCGGCTATCAGCAGAATGCAGTCGGCGCCCATCGCGCGCGCTTCCATGATCTGATAAGGGTCGACGATAAAGTCTTTGCGCAGCACCGGCAGGCTGCACGCGGCGCGCGCTTCTTCGAGATACGCGACGCTGCCTTTGAAGAACTGCACGTCGGTGAGCACGGAAAGGCACGCGGCGCCGCCTTGCTCGTAGGAGCGTGCAATTTCGCCCGGCACGAAGTGCTCGCGCAGCACGCCTTTGGAAGGGCTCGCCTTCTTCACTTCCGCAATGACCGCGGCCCGGCCTTCAGCATGCTTCGCACGCAGCGCGCCGACGAAATCGCGCAAGTCGCGCGCGCTCGCTTCGAGCCTGAGTTCTTCGAGCGGCGCGCTTTGTTCGGCGGCGCGGATTTCCTCGCGCTTCACCGCGATGATGCGATCCAGAATGTCGCTCATGGTGATGTCCGTTATTTGGTGAATTGCTGCGTGAAGCGCACGAGAGCTTCGACCTTTTCGCGCGCCGCGCCGCTGGCGATGGCTTCGCGCGCGGCGGCCATGCCCTCGGCGATCGAATCGACGATGTCGGCCGCGTAGAGCGCCGCGCCCGCGTTCAGCGTGACGATCTCGCGCGCTACACCCGCCTTGTTGTTCAGCGCGCCGAGCAGCATGGTTTTCGATTCCTGCGCGTCCTGCACTTTCAGCGAGCGGTTCGAGACCATTTGAAGACCGAAGTCTTCGGGATGAATCTCGTACTCGTTCACTTCGCCGTTCTTCAATTCGCCGACCTTGGTCGCGGCGCCGAGCGACACTTCGTCCATCCCGTCCTTGCCGTACACGACAAGCACGTGGTTTGCGCCGAGCCGCTGCATCACACGAACCTGGATGCCGACGAGGTCTTCATGGAACACGCCCTGCAGCTGATTCGGCGCGCCCGCCGGATTGGTCAGCGGCCCGAGAATATTGAAGATGGTCCGCACGCCGAGCTCGCGGCGCACGGGCGCGATGTTCTTCATTGCCGGATGATGGTTCGGCGCGAACATGAAGCCCATGCCGGTTTCGGCAATCGAGGCGGCGACTTGTTCCGGCGTCAGATCGATATTCACGCCAAGCGCTTCGAGCACGTCCGCGCTGCCCGACTTGCTCGACACGCCGCGATTGCCGTGCTTCGCGACCTTCGCGCCGGCGGCGGCGGAAACGAACATCGATGCCGTGGAAATGTTGAAAGTGTGCGAGCCGTCGCCGCCCGTGCCGACGATGTCGACGAAATGGGAGTTGTCCGCCACCTCGACGTGATTGGCGAACTCGCGCATGACAGTCGCGGCGGCCGCGATCTCGCCGATGGTTTCCTTCTTCACGCGCAAGCCGGTGATGATCGCAGCGGCCATCACCGGCGACATCTCGCCACGCATGATGGTGCGCATGAGATGCAGCATTTCGTCGTGAAAGATTTCGCGATGCTCGATCGTGCGTTGCAGCGCTTCTTGTGCGGTGATCGTCATGGCAGTCACGCTCGCTTTCCCGATGCCGTGTTTTTCACGAAGTTTTCGAGCAGCGCGTGACCATGCTCGGAAAGAATGGATTCCGGATGGAACTGCACACCTTCCACTTCGAGTTCCCGGTGGCGCACGCCCATGATTTCACCATCAGGCGTCCATGCGGACACTTCGAGACAGTCGGGCAAAGACTCGCGTTCAATCGCCAGCGAGTGATAGCGCGTGACGTTGAAGTGTTTTGGCAGGTCGGAGAACACGCCTTTACAGTCGGTTTCGATCGCGCTCACCTTGCCGTGCATGATGGTCTGCGCGCGCACCACGCGTCCGCCGAACGCTTCGCCAATGGCCTGATGGCCGAGGCACACGCCGAGAATGGGCAGCTTGCCGGAGAACTCGCGCAGTACGTCGAGCGTGATGCCCGCGTGCTGCGGATTGCTCGGTCCCGGCGACAGGCAGATGCGTGCGGGATTGAGCTTGGCGATTTCATCGAGCGAGATTTCGTCGTTGCGAAACGTCTGCACGTCCTCGCCGAGTTCGCCGAAGTACTGGACCAGGTTATAGGTGAACGAGTCGTAGTTGTCGATCATCAGCAGCATGGTCTTTTCTCCTCAGAAGTCGCTGTCGAGGCCATCTTGCACTTGCTCGGCGGCACGCAACACGGCGCGCGCCTTGTTCTCCGTCTCTTGCCATTCGGACTCGGGCACCGAGTCGGCAACGACACCCGCCGCTGCCTGCACATAGAGATTGCCCTTGTGAATGAGGCCGGTGCGAATGGCAATCGCCAGATCCATTTCGCCGCTGAACGACAAATAACCGACCGCGCCGCCATACAAGCCGCGCTTCACGGGTTCGAGTTCGTCGATCAATTCCATCGCGCGCACTTTCGGCGCGCCGGAAAGCGTGCCGGCGGGAAAGGTCGCGCGCAATACGTCGAAGTTGCTCATGCCGGGCTTCAACGTGCCTTCGACCGAACTCACGATGTGCTGAACGTGCGAATACTTTTCGATGATCATCTTGTCCGTCACCGAAACCGAGCCGGTCTGCGCAATACGGCCCACGTCGTTGCGCGCGAGGTCGATCAGCATCACGTGCTCGGCGACTTCCTTCGGATCGTTCAGCAGTTCGGTGGCGAGTTCGGCGTCGCGCTCGGGCGTGTTGCCGCGCGGTCGCGTGCCGGCAAGCGGACGTATGGTCACGATGCGCTCGCCCGCGCGCTGTTCCTGACGCACGAGAATTTCCGGCGATGCGCCGACCACGTGAACGTCGCCGCCAAAGTTGTAGTAGTACATGTACGGCGACGGATTGAGCGAACGCAGCGCGCGATACAGCGAGAGCGGGTTGTCGCGGAACGGCTTGACGAGCCGCTGGCCGACTTGCACCTGCATTAGTTCGCCCGCCGCGATGTATTCCTTCGCGCGTCGCACGGCGTTCAGATAATCCTCTTTAGCGAATTCGCGGAACGTTTCGGTGCGCACACTCGCCGACGTCACGGGCGGCTGGACGGTAGCACGCAGACGCGCCCGCAGTTCGCGCAGCCGATGCTTCGCCTTGGCATACGCCTCGGCCTTGGTGGGATCGGCATAGACGATCAGGTAGAGCTTGCCCGCGAGGTTGTCGATGACCGCGACTTCCTCGGTCAGCAGAAGCTGAATGTCCGGCAGGCCGAGATCGTCGTGCGGCGCCGTATGCGCGAGCTTTTTCTCGATATAGCGCACCGCGTCGTAACCGAAGTAGCCTGCCAGGCCGCCGCAGAAGCGCGGCAAACCAGGACGCATGGCAACCTTGAAACGCTTCTGGAAGCGTTCGATGAACGCGAGCGGATCGCCTTCATCGGTCTCGGTGACGTTGCCGTCGGTCACGACTTGCGACACGCCGTTCTGTACGCGCACCACCGTGCGCGCCGGCAGGCCGATGAACGAATAGCGCCCGAAGCGCTCGCCGCCCACGACGGATTCCAGCAGGAACGAGTTGGCGCCATTGCGCTCGGACTGCGCGAGCTTGAGATAAAGCGACAGGGGCGTTTCGAGATCGGCGAGCGCTTCTGCGATGAGCGGAATGCGGTTATAGCCTTCGTTCGCCAGCGATTGGAATTCGAGTTCGGTCATGTTGCGATCCTTTGCGTGCCGCGCATTCTTTTGATTGAGCGCGGCATCGGGACAAGCGGGGCACTGCGATCGGCCGGTTTTCCGTGCTGTCGAACGGTGCGCGACGACACGCGTTTTCGCGGGCGTTTCTCGCAAGGAGAGACGTCTTGAAGAACGACGCGGTTATCGTGCGTTGCGCCGGAATGGTTCCGAAGCAAGCGGTGCGACAAGTCAGAGGAAACGGCGCGGGAATGCGCAGCGAAACAAAAAACGGATGCTGAAGCGTGCTCGAACATGATGGCTTCAGCGTACCTCGGGCGAGGTTAGCGCGACCAGCGACGCCAGGGCCAGGCTCCCCGGTCGATGCTGCTCAGACTCCGTTTTCTGTTGAGAAACATGAGATGGACTATTCAGTCAGTGTGGTATTGGGCGGCGCCAGCGTAGTGGAAATGGCCATTGCGGCGGCGCGCAGCGTGGAAACTATACCATCGGATTTCACCGATTGCACATCTTTCCCGTGGTTGTAGCCGTAGGGGACGGTGAGCGTCGCCATGCCCGCGGCGCGGCCCGCGAGAGCGTCGTTTTCGGAGTCGCCGACCGCCACGGTTTCGCGCGGCAGCACGTCGAGCCGCTCGCACGCGGTGAGCATGGGAAGCGGATCGGGCTTCTTCTGCGCGACCGAATCGCCGCCGAGAATGACCTTGAAATACTCGGCAATGCCGAAGTGCGCCAGCAACTCCACGGCGAACCGATGCGGCTTGTTGGTCACGCACGCGAGCGCGATGCCGAGTTCGCGCATGGCTTCCAGGCCTTCCTTCACTTCGGGAAAGAGCGCCGAGTACTGGCCGTTGATCTTCGCGTATTCGCTTTGATAGATAGCGAGGGCGTCGTCGAATTGCGCGGCGGCTTCGGTGCGCGGCAGGCGCACGGCGAGCACGCTGCGGATCAGATTCTCCGAGCCCTTGCCGACGTAACCCACGACTTCATCGCGCGTGACCGGCTGCTGTTCCAGACCGATGCGCACGAGCATGCCGTTGATCGCGGCGACGAAGTCGTCGGCTGTATCGACCATGGTGCCGTCGAGATCGATGATGGCCGCGCGAATCGGTCGCGCGGGTCGTATCGAAAAGGTGGTGAGTTCGCTCACTGCGCGTTCCCCACTTTGGCGAGTTCGGCGCGCATGGCGTCGATTACTTGCTTGTAGTCGTGCTTGCCGAAGATGGCCGAGCCCGCGACGAAGCTGTCCGCGCCCGCCGCCGCGATCTCGCCGATGTTCTCCACCTTCACGCCGCCATCCACTTCGAGATGAATATCGCGGCCCGTTCGCTCGCGGTAAGCGTCGATACGCGTGCGCGCTTCGCGAATCTTGTTCAACGCTTCAGGAATGAACGACTGTCCGCCAAAGCCGGGGTTCACCGACATGATGAGCACGAGATCGACCTTGTCCATCACGTGATCCAGATAAATGAGCGGCGTGGCCGGATTGAACACGAGGCCCGCCTTGCAGCCGTGATCGCGAATGAGCGACAAGGTCCGGTCGATATGATCCGAACCTTCCGGATGGAAACTGATCTGATTAGCTCCGGCTTTTGCAAAGTCCGGCACGATGCGGTCGACCGGGCGCACCATCAAATGCACGTCGATGGGCACGTCCACATGCGGGCGAAGCGCCTCGCACACCACCGGGCCGATCGTCAGGTTCGGCACATAATGGTTGTCCATCACGTCGAAGTGAACCCAGTCGGCGCCGGCCGCGACGACGTTACGGACTTCTTCGCCAAGGCGCGAGAAGTCGGCGGACAGGATGCTAGGAGCGATATGGAATTGCTTCATGGACGTGTGGAGTGAGTTGGCCCGCGTTCGGCGAAAGCATTGCCGGATTAAGGCTCGATGTCTGGAACACCGATTCTAACCCGTGTTTTTTCAGCACGTTACCCGGCTGAACGGCCTAATACGTGCTACTCGGAATGAAATGGCGCGAGTTTTGGATTTGACTCGAGCACGCAATTCGTATTGCGAGTGTGAATTGCATAAAGCAGAATGCTTGACCAGTGGAAGCAAAGCGATGAAACAATGAGGCACCTGCGCGCTAAATGGCGGCGCAGCGACGAATAGAATTGGAACAACGATGAGCCAGTACGAATTCAGCGTCGCGGTCGAGACGCGCTACCTGCCGGACCAGTCAGATCCCGACAACCGTCAATACGCGTTCGCCTACACGTTGACGATCCGTAACACGGGTCAGGTCACCGCTCAACTGATCTCCCGTCACTGGATCATCACCGATAGCGACGATCACGTGCAGGAAGTAAAAGGGCTCGGCGTGGTCGGGCATCAGCCGCTTTTGCCGCCGGGCGAGCGCTTCGAATATACGAGCTGGGCCGTCATCGCGACGCCCGTGGGCACGATGCGCGGCTCGTATTTCTGCGTGGCGGAAGATGGCGAGCGCTTCGAAGCGCCGGTCGCGGAGTTCGCGCTGCACATGCCGCGCACCCTGCATTGAACGCGGAGTTTTAGTGGTAATCAGCGGCGCTTCGCAGCGTCGTTTTGGCGGTTCTGGTGTTTCTTCTTGCCCGAATTCGTCCACACGACGATAAAAATCAGCAAGCCGAGCGCAACCAGCGCCTCGAGCCCGAAAACCAGCATTGGATATTCGTCGAACAGATCAGACATGGCGGTTCCCATCAAGAACGAGCATTGTATGCGTTTCACGCGGTCAGCCGCGCGCGTGGCGGCGCTGGCCGCATCGATTGCAACCGTGGTCCTCGTCGCCTCGTGCGGAGGCGGCTCTTATACGAAGCCAGGCGCGAATGCACCGACTGGCGCGCCGATCATCACGGGACAGCGCGCGGCTTCGCGTCTTTCGCCGGTGAGCTGGCAGCAAGTGCCGGGCTGGCAGGACGATTCACTTATCGGCGCGACGGCCGCGCTGCGTCAGAATTGCAGCCGTCTCGCGCGTCAGGCGCCGTGGCAGCGAGCATGCGCGGCGGCACAGCAGCTCGACGATCTGGACATGTCGGCGGCGCGCAGCTTCTTCGAGAGCTACTTCACGCCTTATCAGCTCGCGAATACCGACGGCACGCTCGACGGTCTCGTAACCGGCTACTACGAGCCGTTGTTGCGCGGCGCGCGTACGCGGCATGGCATCTATCAGAACGCGCTTTATCGATGGCCGTATCGCTATAAGCAAGGCTCCGCGTTGCCTGCGCGCGCGCAGCTCGAACGTTCGGGCGCGTTGACCGGCAACGAACTCGTCTGGGTCGACGACCCGATCGAAGCGTTTTTCCTGCAGGTTCAGGGTTCGGGACGCGTCGTCATGGAAGACGGAAGCGTGATGCGCGTTGGCTTCGGCGGCACGAACAACCAGCCGTATCGGTCGATCGGCAAGGAGTTGCTCGATCGCGGCGAAATCACGCCGGTGCAGGCGACCATGCAGGGCATCAAGGCGTGGGCGAAGGCGAACCCCGCGCGCGTCGATGCGCTCCTCGACGTGAATCCGCGCTTCGTGTTTTTCCGTGAGATGCCGTCGGCCGACGTGGTGTCCGCGAGTCTCGGCGACGGCCCGGTTGGCGCCTTGGGGGTGCCGCTGACGCCCGAACGTTCGATCGCCGTCGATCCGTCCGCGATCCCCCTCGGCACGCCCGTGTTCCTCCAGACCACGCGTCCGCTCAGCAATCAGCCGATGAACCGCCTCGTCTTCGCTCAAGACACCGGCAGCGCAATCAAGGGCGGCGTGCGCGCCGACTACTTCTGGGGCCTGGGCGACGACGCCGGCGATCTTGCCGGCCGCATGAAGCAGGGCGGCCGGATGTGGCTCTTGCTGCCGAATTCCTAGCGGGCGCGTTTGTCGACGACGCGTCGCGCCTTGCCCACCGAACGCTCGATGCCGTTCACCGCGAGCACATTCACGATAGCGCTGACGCCTATCAGCGCCTTGATGTCGTAGGTAAGCGCATCCCTGGCGCCGTCGAGCGCGACGGTATCGGGCGCGGATTCGGGGCAAGGCTCGACGTTCAGCGTCAGGACGTCGAGCGGACCTTCCTTCGTCAGTACGATCTGGTAGTGCGGCGCGAGCACGGGGCGCTTGAGCAGCAACTCTTCTATCTGCGTGGGGAACACGTTGACGCCGCGCACGATCATCATGTCATCCGAGCGGCCGGTGATCTTTTCCATGCGGCGCATCGTGCGCGCGGTGCCCGGCAAAAGCCGTGTGAGATCGCGCGTGCGATAGCGGATGATCGGCAGCGCTTCCTTCGTCAACGAGGTGAAGACGAGTTCGCCGAATTCGCCATCCGGTAACACTTCGCCCGTTTCCGGGTCGATTATCTCGGGATAAAAATGGTCTTCCCAGATCGTCGGGCCGTCCTTGGTTTCCGCGCACTCCGAAGCCACGCCTGGCCCCATCACTTCCGAAAGCCCGTAGATGTCGACCGCGTCGATACCCATGCGCGCCTCGATCGCGCGACGCATGTCGTTCGTCCACGGTTCCGCCCCGAAGATGCCGAGACGCAGCGAGCAACTCGCCGGATCGACGCCTTGCCGCTCGAGTTCATCCGCGATCGAGAGCATGTAGCTCGGCGTCACCATGATGATGTCCGGACGAAAGTCCTGGATCAGTTGCACTTGCTTTTCGGTCTGACCGCCGCCGAAGGGAATTACCGTGAGTCCCGCGCGTTCGGCGCCGTAGTGCGCGCCGAGGCCGCCCGTGAAGAGACCGTAACCGTAGCTCACGTGGACCTTATCGCCGCGTCGCGCGCCGGCTGCGCGGATCGAGCGCGCCACGAGATTCGCCCAGATGTCGATATCGGACGCCGTGTAACCCACAACAGTCGGCTTCCCGGTCGTGCCGGACGAAGCGTGGATTCGCGAGATTCGCTCTTGCGGCACGGCGAACATGCCGAACGGATAACTGTCACGTAAATCTTTTTTCGTCGTGAACGGGAAGCGGGCGAGATCGGCGAGCGACTGCACGTCCTCCGGGTGCACGCCGGCTGCATCGAACTTGCGCCGATACACCGGCGAGTTCTCATAGGCGTGCTTGAGCGTCCATTTCAGACGGTCGAGTTGCAGCGCCAGAAGTTCGTCGCGGCTCGCCTTTTCTATGGGCTCGAGCGGCAGCGTTGTGGTCATCGTTGTCTCCTTCATGCTCGCCATGCAGCGGGGCCATGTCTGGCGCGTCCGCCTGCCCGGGTCGGTCCAGTCAGATTGGTATGACGGTGCCGCGGATCTGCGCGGACTTGCCGCGAAACATCGCGACTGTTTCGCCTTCGCGGTTGGTCAGGCGAATATCGTAGATGCCGGCGCGGCCGCTCAAAGTCTGCTCGATCGCTTCGGCGGTCAGTCGATCGCCGCCTTGAACCGGACGCAGAAATTCGATCGAACAGCCCGCCGCGACCGTGCTGAGGTTGTACGAATTGCATGCAAAGGCGAAGGCGGAATCGGCAAGCGTGAACATCAAGCCGCCGTGACAGATCGCGTGACCGTTCAGGAAGTCGGGGCGCACGTTCATCTGCAGCCGCGCGTAGCCAGGCCTGATTTCGACGAGTTCAATGCCGAGCGAGCGCGTGCAGGCGTCTGCTTCATACATTGCCTTGGCGGTCGCTTCCGCCAGTTGTTGAGGCGTCACGGGTTTCTCCTTGCGGCTCTCACAGACCTTCGAAGCGCGGTGCGCGCTTTTCCTTGAACGCGGCGACGCCTTCCATGAAATCGTGGGACGCGCCCAACTCGCGTTGAACATCGCGTTCGAGGTCGAGTTGCTGATCGAACGTGTTGTTGGCGCTCGCGCGAAGCGCCTGCTTGATCGCCGCTATCGCCTTCGTGGGCTGCTGCGCGAGTTGTGCGGCCAGTTGCGTCGCGGCGTCGGTCAAGTCGGCGTCTTCCACCACGCGCCAAACGATGCCCCACGCTTGCGCTTTTTCCGCGCCGAGCTTCTCACCCGTCAGCGCGAGCCCGAGCGCGCGCGCTTCGCCGACACGTCGTGGCAGAAGCCACGTTCCACCTGAGTCGGGCACGAGACCGATCTTCACGAACGCCTGGATAAAGCTGGCCGAGCGCGCGGCAATGACCAGATCGCACGCCATCGCCAGATTCGCGCCGGCGCCGGCGGCCGTGCCGTTGACAGCGGCGATGATCGGCAATGGCATTGCCTGAAGACGTCGCACGAGCGGGTTGAAGTGTGCCTCGATCAGCTCGCCGAGATCGGGCGTGGCGCCTTGCGTGAAGTCGAGATCGGCCAGATCCTGACCCGCGCAAAAGCCGCGTCCCGCGCCGGTGATGATGACCGCGCGCGCGTTGCTCGCTTCGACTTCGTTCAACGCGTCGTTCAGCTCGATATGCATCTCGCGGGTAAAGCTGTTCAGCTTGTCGGGACGATTGAGCGTCACCGTTGCGACGCGCGTCGTTGCATCGATATGAAACAGGACGGACTTTCCGGACATGGCGTCTCCTTAATCACCAATCGTTCGAATCGATACTAGCCGTGCGCCCAAGCCCTTGCCATTCGGCCGAATGGCATAGGCCCTTTGCACCGTCGCTTTTGCCTATGCCGTTTGGCTAGCTTCCGCAGTCGCGGCCTTTGGCGCAACATGGACTCTGCTTTGCACGACACGAAAGCGATTGGCGACGTAAGCCGCGTCGGACAGCGCAGCGTTGGCCGCGGGATTCGCGCCGGTGCCATGGAAGTCCGAGTACGCCGCGGTCTGATTGACGAAAACGCCGCCCGTCAGATTGATGGACAGGGCGACGCCGCCGCGAATGGCTGCGTCATAGGCCGCTTCGATCACTGCGTCGTCCGTGCTGTACACGGCGAAGGTCAGCGCGCCGTGTTCTTGCGCGATCGAGCCGGCAAGTTCCAGCGACTGCGCGGTCGAGTCCGTCGCGACGACGAAGGAGATCGGGCCGAACCATTCCTTGGTGAAGCTGGCTTCATCGGCGCGCGCGTCGAGTTTGAGCATGAGGGGCGTATGCACTCGCGCTTCGGGAAATGCCGGGTGCGCGAGCGTCTGGCTATCAAGGAGAACCGCGCCGAGTTCGCGTGCTTGGGCTACACGATTGACGACGCCATCGTTTTGAATCGCGCCGGTCAGCTCGACCGCGCGCGCCGGGTCAGAGGTCAGTTTTTCGACGGAAACGGCGAGCGCCTTGGCGACATCGTCGAAGCTCACGTGTCCGTCGGCCGTGCGGATACCCTCACGCGGCACGTAGATGTTTTGAGGCGCCGTGCACATCTGGCCGGAATAGAGCGCGAGCGAAAACGCAATGTTCCGTGCCGCTGCCTTCAGATCGTCCACGGAATCGATGACGATCTGATTCACGCCCGCTTTTTCCGTATAGACCTGCGCCTGATGCGCGTTGCGTTCGAGCCAGGTGCCGTTCTGCGTGCTGCCCGTGAAGTCGATCAGCTTGATTTCGGGCCGCACGGCGAGTTCTTGTACGAGCGGGCCGTCATTCGGAGCGGTGGCGAGCAGCGTGACGACATTCGGATCGAAGCCCGCATCCCGCAGTACTTCGCGCGCGATGCGAACAGTGATTGCAAGCGGCAAGATCGCACCCGGATGCGGTTTGACGATGACCGCGTTGCCGGTCGCGAGATCGGCGAACAGGCCGGGGTAACCGTTCCACGTCGGGAACGTGCAGCAGCCAAGCACGAGGCCCGTGCCGCGCGGAACGATGGTGAAGCGCTTTTGCATCGCGAGCGGCGGATTCTTGCCTTGTGGCTTTTCCCAATGCGCTTCGGAAGGGATTCGGCGCATCTGGTCCCACGCATAGACCACGGCTTCGAGCCCGCGATCCTGCGCGTGCGGGCCGCCCGCCTGAAAGGCCATCATGGATGCCTGACCGGTCGTATGCATCACGCTTTGCGCAATTTCGAAGCTCGCGCGGTTCAGTCGCGAAAGAATCTCGAGACTCACGCCGACCCACGCTTTCGGTCCAGCGGCGCGCCACGCAGATTGCGCTTCGGAAGCGGCCCGAATGAGCGCGTCGGGATCAGACTTGGGATACTTGATGCCAAGCCCAATGCCGAACGGCGATCGTTCGTCACCGACCGTCTCTCCCGTCGAGGGCTGGTCGAGTTCGAACGTCTTGCCGAGATGCGCCTTGAACGCGGCTTCGCCATCCGCGGCTGCCGTTTCCCCGTACACTTTGGGGCTCGGCATTTCGGCGAACGGGCTCCAATAGCCGCGTGTCTCGATGGCGGCAAGCGCTTGGTCGAGCGTCGCCTCATGTTTCGTAAAGAGCGGATGTGTCATGGTCGCGAGCAGTAAGAACGGCGGATGGCGGCGGGTCGAATAATTAACCGACCGGTTGGTTGGTAATGTTAGCATTATCGAGATAGCGCGAAGCAAGTGATTTCATTAGGGCTTACCTGAGGATCGAAAGGAGGAGTGCATGGCTTACGAGAATCTGTTGGTGGAGACGCGCGGGCGGGTTGGACTGATCACGCTCAATCGGCCGAAGGCGCTCAACGCGCTGAACGACGCGCTGATGGATGAGTTGGGCGCGGCGTTGAAGGCATTCGACGCCGACGAGGATATCGGCGCGATCGTCGTGACCGGCAGCGAGAAGGCGTTCGCAGCGGGCGCGGACATCGGAATGATGGCCGGCTATTCCTATATGGACGCCTACAAGGGCGACTACATCACGCGCAACTGGGAAACCATCCGCTCGATTCGCAAGCCGATCATCGCGGCGGTCGGCGGCTTCGCGCTGGGCGGCGGCTGCGAACTCGCCATGATGTGCGACATCATCATCGCCGCGGATACCGCGAAGTTCGGCCAGCCCGAAATCAAGCTCGGCGTCATCCCGGGTGCGGGCGGCACGCAGCGGCTGACGCGCGCGGTATCGAAGGCAAAAGCGATGGACATGTGCCTGACCGCGCGCATGATGGACGCGAGCGAGGCGGAGCGGGCAGGTTTGGTGTCGCGCGTCGTCGGTGCGGAGCGTCTGATCGATGAGGCCGTCGAGGCCGCGACGATCATCGCTTCTTTCTCGCTGCCAGCGGTCATGATGGCGAAAGAGGCGGTCAATCGCGCCTACGAAACAACATTGGCGGAAGGCGTTCATTTCGAACGTCGCCTGTTCCATTCGCTCTTCGCGACGGAAGATCAAAAGGAAGGCATGGCCGCGTTCGTCGAGAAGCGCAAGCCCGTCTTCAAACACCGTTGAGTTTCTTCGACGCAAAGGGCTTGCGATTCTCGCCGGCGCCCACTAAAATTCCGTTCCTTCGCGATTCGATGAACGCGAAGGAAGCGGGAGGTGGTTTCAGTAGGCGAGGCGGGCAAAGGTGGT
>NZ_JALQDD010000017.1:0-131763 GCF_023631405.1 Caballeronia sp. GAWG2-1 | reverse complement strand
TGATAGTGCGGATCTCCCGTGTGAAAGTAGGTAATCGTCAGGCTCCTCATGCAGCAACAAAAACCCCACCCCCAAACCAGGTGGGGTTTTTGCGTTTCTGCGGCGCATGGCGCGCAAAGAAAAGCGCTGCGTGGTTCGAGCAGCGCCAAATAAAAAATCAAAGTTATCGGGCTAAGAATTGCTCCGCCAATCGAACCCAGTAAGACGAGCCGACAGACAACAAATCGTCATTGAAATCGTAACTGGCGTTATGCAACATGCAGGGACCGGCACCATGTCCATGAACCCGATGACCGCCGTTGCCATTCCCGAGAAACGCATAACACCCGGGCTTTTCAAGCAACATGAACGAAAAGTCCTCTGCGCCCATTGTCGGTTCGACTGAGGCGTTCACCTTATCCTTGCCTACAACGGCAGTCATCACATCCGCCGCAAACTTTGTTTGCTCAGCGTCGTTGATCGTCGGTGGATAATTTCGATGAAAATGCAGTTCCGCGTCGCAATCGTAAGCCGATGCCGTTGCTTCGACGATCTTGCGCATACGTTCTTCGATAACGTCTAAAGTCTCGACCGTGAACGTGCGCACCGTGCCACCTAACCATGCCTCATCCGGCACGACATTGACCGCGTCGCCAGCATGAATCTGGGTGATTGAAAGCACGGCGGTATCGATAGGCTTCTTGTTTCGAGTAATGATGCCCTGCAACCCATTAGCGATCTGCACAGCAGTGAATACCGGATCGCGTCCGTTATGAGGCATTGCCGCATGCGAGCCGATGCCGCGAATCGTGATTCGAAACTCATTGCTCGACGCCATGATTGGTCCGGAAACCACGCCGAAGTGCCCCGCTGGCATTCCCGGCCAGTTGTGAATCCCAAAGACGGCATCGACAGGGAAACGCTTGAACAAGCCGTCTTCGATCATTGCACGCGCGCCTGCGCCACCTTCCTCGGCCGGCTGAAAGATGAAAACAATCGTGCCGTTAAAGTTGCCATGCTCCGCCAAGTGTTTTGCCGCGCCGAGCAGCATGGCAGTGTGCCCGTCGTGACCGCATGCGTGCATGCGGCCGGGGTGGGCCGATCGATGCTCGAAGGTGTTGATTTCCTGAATGGGCAGTGCGTCCATATCGGCGCGTAGTCCGATCGACCCGTTGCCGGAGCCACGCTTGAGCACGCCGACGACGCCCGTCTTTCCCAGCCCACGATGCACAGTAATGCCCCACCGCTCGAGGCTTTCCGCGACAAGCTTGCTCGTCCCCGTCTCTTCGTAACGCAGCTCCGGATGAGCATGAATCGTTCGTCGGAGAGCTTTGATTTCTTCGTGCGATGCTTCGATTTCAGGGATCAGATTCATTTTGGAACCGTTCTCACGTTTGAATTCGGACGTTGCGCATTGACACTGCGTCGGTCCTTGCATTCTACGCCGTCATTATTTGATGATTTGAACGGTCGTTCCCACGACGACCATAATAAAATCGACTCATCTGACGCTTTCCATCTGGTAATCCCGGACCCCATGCCATGAACGCTCCAACCGAGTTCGCCCGAGCCGTCTGCCCACATGACTGTCCCGATACCTGCGCAATGCGCGTCACGGTCAAGGACGGGAAAGCGGTAAAGGTCAGCGGCGATCCGGATCATCCGCCGACGCAGGGCGTGCTTTGCACGAAGGTGACGCGTTATGCCGAGCGCACGCATCATAAAGACCGGCTGCTCACGCCGTTGCGCCGCGTCGGCCGGAAAGGCGAAGGGCGCTTCGAACCGATCAGCTGGAATGACGCGCTCACCTTGGCGGCCAACAAGCTGAAGTCGATTGCACAGCGCGCGCCCGAAGCGATTCTCCCGTACAGCTATGCCGGCACGATGGGACTGGTACAAGGCGAGAGCATTGCGGCGCGTTTTTTCAATGTGCTCGGCGCGTCGCGGCTGGATCGGACGATCTGCGCCGCCGCCGGGACTGCCGGCTTGCGCTACACATACGGCGCGAGTCTCGGCATGCACACCGAGTTTTTCGAAGAAAGCGAGATCATCCTGATCTGGGGAGCGAATCCGATCGCGTCGAGCCTGCATTTCTGGACGCGTGCGCAGGAAGCAAAGCGGCGCGGCGCCAAGTTGATCGCGATCGATCCGTATCGGTCGCTGACGGCGGAAAAGTGTCATCAACATATCGCGTTGCGGCCCGGAACGGATGCCGCGCTCGCGCTCGGCATGATCGACGTTTTGATTCGCGAGGATCTCATCGACCGTGAATATGTCGATGCTCACACGCTCGGCTTCGAAGAACTCAAGGCGCGCGCGGCGCAGTTTCCGCCTTCGCGCGTGGCGTCGATATGCGGTCTTGACGAGAAGACGGTGATCGATCTCGCGCGTGCATTCGGTTCTACCAGGAAGGCGTCGATTCGCCTGAATTACGGTATGCAGCGCGTGCGCGGCGGCGGCAATGCGGTCCGCGCCATTGCCTGTCTGCCGTCGCTCACGGGCGCATGGCGTGAGCGCGCGGGCGGAATGCTGCTGTCGTCGTCGGGTTGGACTCCGGTCGATGGAAACGCGCTCGAACGTCCGAACCTGTCGCCCGGCTGGCCGTCGGAACTGCCGCGCATCGTCAATATGAACGCTATCGGCGACGCGCTGCTGAACCCCGGAGACGACGCATTCGGCCCGAAGATCGAAGCGCTGATCGTCTATAACTCGAACCCGGTGGCCGTGGCGCCCGACTCCGCAAAAGTCGCCGCGGGCTTTGCGCGTGACGATCTGTTCACCATTGTTCTCGAACACTTTCAGACCGATACGGCTGACTATGCCGATCTGATTTTCCCGGCGACGACACAGCTCGAACACTTGGACGTCCATAAGTCTTACGGGCATACGCATGTGATGGCCAACTTGCCGGCCATTCAACCGGTCGGCGAAGCGCGCACGAATACAGACATCTTTCGCGGTCTCGCGCGCGCCATGGGCCTCACCGAACCGGCACTTTTCGAGACCGACGAACAGATTGCATCGAAAGCCTTTCGCTGGGCCGATGCGACGCTCGAAGGTCAGGACTGGAACGCGCTCAAAGAGACGGGTTGGCTGAAACTCAAACTTGCCGATGCGCCCTTGGCTCAAGGCGCCTTTCGCACGCCTTCGGGCAAGTGCGAGTTTTATAGCGAACGTCTGAAAAACGAAGGACTCGATCCGCTGCCCGATTATCTGCCGCCGTACGAATCGACGGACGGCTCGCCCGAACTCGCGGCGCGCTATCCGCTTGCGATGATCTCGCCGCCCGCGCGCAATTTCCTGAACAGCAGTTTCGTGAACGTCGAGAGTCTGCGCGCGACCGAAGGCCAGCCGCATCTCGATATCCATCCTGCCGATGCCGAACTCCGCGGTATCGAAGACGGTGTGCTGGTTCGCATCTTCAACGATCGCGGCTCGATGCAAGCGCGCGCCCGTGTAACCGAACGCGCGAAGGAGGGCGTCGTGGTGGGGTTGTCGATCTGGTGGAAGAAGTTGTCCCCCGATGGCCGTAACGCCAATCAGGTAACGAGCCAGGCACTGACCGATCTGGGGGGATCGGCGACGTTTTACGACTGCCTGGTTGAAGTGGAGTCAACGCATTGAGTCGTAATGAAAGAGCAGGCCGGAACGAGTCTGGAAGGCGGCGTCTAACCCAATTGTCGGAAGCGAGGCAAGCAGCTAGCATCTCGTTTTCGCACGATCATTCTAAATTCCAATAAGAAGGAGACGCCGCATGGAAAAACCATGGTTGAAGTCCTACCCGGACGGCGTACCGGCTGAAATCGCCGTTTCCGCGTACCGGTCGGTTTCCCAGTTGCTCGAAGACAGTTTCCGCAAGAACCGCGACCGGCGCGCGTTCGTCTGCATGGGCAAGTCGATTACCTACGGCGAACTCGACGACATGTCGAAAAAGCTCGCGGCATGGTTTCAGACGAAGGGTCTCAAGCCCGGCGCGCGCGTCGCGTTGATGATGCCCAACGTGTTGCAATATCCGATCGCGATTGCGGCGGTTCTGCGCGCGGGTTATATCGTCGTCAACGTCAATCCGCTTTACACACCGCGTGAGCTCGAACATCAGTTGAAGGACAGCGGCGCGGAAGCCATCGTTTTGCTCGAGAATTTCGCGCATACGCTGCAAGCCGTGGTGAAGAACACGGCCATCAAACACGTGGTTGTGGCCGCGCTCGGCGACCTCATGGGTTTGAAAGGGCTCGTCGTCAATCTGGTCGTGCGGCGCGTGAAGAAGCTCGTGCCCGAGTGGAGTCTGCCCGGACGGGTTCGCTTCAATGACGCGCTCAGCGAAGGTGGACGCGCCACGTTTCATAGCGTCGAACAAAGGCCCGATGACGTCGCGTTCCTGCAATACACGGGCGGCACGACGGGCGTTGCCAAGGGCGCGACGCTTTTGCATCGCAACCTGATCGCGAACGTGTTGCAATCCGAAGTCTGGCTGGATCCGGCACGCAAGCGCCGACCCGATATCGACCAGTTCATCTGCGTGGTCGCGTTGCCGCTTTATCACATCTTCGCGCTAACGGTGTGCGGCATGCTGACGATCCGCACCGGCGGACTTGGCGTGCTGATTCCGAATCCACGCGATATCGCGGGGACGATCAAGGAACTAAAGGGCATACAGATCAATACGTTTCCGGCCGTCAACACGCTCTATAACGCGCTGTTGAATCATCCCGATTTCGACCAGCTGGATTTCTCCAAGCTCATCGCGGCGAATGGCGGCGGCATGGCGGTGCAGGAAGCCGTCGCCAAACGCTGGTTCGCGAAGACGGGCGTGCCGATCGTCGAAGGCTACGGGTTGTCCGAAACGTCACCCTGTGTGACCTGCAATCCGGTCACGGCGATGGAATATACGGGGACGATCGGCTTGCCGTTGCCATCGACGGAAATCGTCATTCGCGACGACGACAACAACGACGTTCCGTTCGGTCAGCCCGGCGAAATCTGCATTCGCGGTCCGCAAGTCATGGCGGGCTACTGGAACCGCCCCGACGAAACCGCAAAGGTGATGACGCCCGACGGCTTCTTCCGCTCGGGCGACGTGGGCGTCTTCGATGATCGCGGTTACGTGAAAATCGTCGATCGCAAGAAGGACATGATTCTCGTGTCCGGCTTCAATGTTTATCCGAACGAGATCGAGGACGTGGTCGCCATGCTGCCCGGCGTGTTCGAAGTGGCCGCGGTCGGCGTGAAGGATCAGAACTCGGGCGAAGCGGTGAAGCTCTTTATCGTGCGCCGTGATCAGAGCCTGACCGAAGCGGATGTCGTGGCGTTCTGCAAAGAGCGGCTGACGGGGTACAAGCGGCCGCGCATCATCGAGTTTCGCAATGACCTGCCGAAGAGCAATGTCGGCAAGATCTTGCGGCGCGAATTGCGCGACGGCACGGCCTGAAGAATCGATTTGGGAAATGGAAAAGCCTTCGTGTCGAAAGACCGAAGGCTTTTTTCTTTGCATCGCATGGAAGCGGTTATGCCCGACGCGCCTTGCCATATAAAAAAGGCGCCCGAAGGCGC
The DNA here is from genome assembly GCF_023631405.1 of Caballeronia sp. GAWG2-1. NCBI lineage: Bacteria > Pseudomonadati > Pseudomonadota > Betaproteobacteria > Burkholderiales > Burkholderiaceae > Caballeronia > Caballeronia sp. GAWG2-1. The sequence continues at coordinate 126,234 of NZ_JALQDD010000017.1, read as the reverse complement.
CTTTCAAGAGATACCGCTATGTTAAGACTTGTTAGAACTTGTGGCGAATACCGACTAGTGCCGCGACTTGGTTCGACGTCGACGAAGGCGACAGACCGTTGATGCTTGCGACTGCTGCGCGTTGCGTCGAATCCGTACCCGTTGCGTGCTGGTACACACCGTCGATATACACGTCCGTGCGCTTGGACAGGAAGTAGTCCGCGCCGAGCATGCCTTGGTGGTACTTGGCGTCGGCCAGGCCGTAGCCCTTCGTGTAGTCGTAAGCGACGCCGAGCAGCAGAGCCGGGGTCAACTGATACTTGAAGTTGAGTTCGGCGTTGTGGAACTTGCCCGAACCGCCCGTGTAAGCAGCCGGGTTGAGGCCGGCACCGGCTTCGCGGCCGACATCCTTGAACTGCGTGTTGCTGTACGTCGCGCCGACCGTTGCCGCGCCGAACGTATAAGCACCGCCCGCCGAGATCACTTGTTGCGTGTGAGCCGATGCGAAGCCCGAGATCACGCGGCTGTTCGGGAAGTTCGAAGCCGTACCGGCCGTTGCAGCCGTGCGCGAGGTCGTGTTGTTGCCGAAGAACGAATAGTTCGGGTCCTTGACGTTCAAGTACGCAGCGCCCAATTGCAACGGGCCTTGCGAGTAGCCGAGACCAGCCGACCAGATCTGGTTGCGATTGAACTGACCTGCGTTGCCGCCCAGGCTGTACACGCCGCCGAACGTGAAGCCGGCGTAGTTGGCGCTCGTGAACTTGACCGAATTGTTGACGCGCAACGAGTTGTTCATGTTGTCGAGGTCGCCCGGGTGCGCACCGAAGTACGTCGCCCACTGGCTGCCGACTTCGAACGCGCCGGTGAAGTCAACCACGGAGTCGTACTGACGACCCAACGTGACCGTGCCGTACTGCGCCGTCGACAGACCGACGTAAGCCTGACGGCCGAACTCGTCGCCGCCTTGACCCAGCGCGCCGTTGAACACGTTGAAGCCGTTTTCCAACACGAAGAGGGCCTTCAGACCGCCGCCGAGATCTTCCGTACCACGCAGGCCCCAACGGCTGCCCTGCACGTTGCCGCTGTTCAAGGCATACAACTTCTGACCAGCGCTATTGTTCGAGTACAGGAAGCCAGCGTCGATGATGCCGTACAGCGTCACGCTGCTTTGCGCGTGGGCGGCGCCAGCGAAGGTGCCCAAAGCGGCCAAAGCGAGAAGCGACTTTTTCATTGAATAGATCTCCAAGGAGTGTTTGCGACTTTTGGGCAAGGTCACTGTTCTAGCGCCAGTGTGTTGACGTCCCTGCCGGGCACTTCTGAATGAAGTTGAGACGTAATGTAACAAAGAGGTCTTGGGCGACAAAGGAAAAGGGGCCGGTCTGCGCACCTCGTGTGACGTTTTTGCAACATGCGCTAAAATCTTGGTTTTGCAGGAATTTTATGACTCGCGTTTGCCCTAATTCAAAATTTGATTAGTTCAAAAAGCCTGCTTTGGATATTTCTTGCCAGAGAATATGGCTTGCTGAAAGAAGGCGAAGAGCATCGAATTCCGCGCAACGAGATGAGGGAGAAAAACCATGACGCTAGACGAAGTCATCAGCGAATTCGACCGCGGCCTGCGTTCCATGGCGGGTATCAGCCGCATGTCGCGGCCGGTTCCGGAGCCGAACGCGCTCGGTCAGTCGGAGATGAGCCTTCCGGGCATCGACGAACCCGCGCTCGACGAGAAGGAGCGGTCGCACGCCGCTGGTCTGATGCGCGTGAACCATGTCGGCGAAGTCTGCGCGCAGGCGCTTTATCAGGCTCAGAAGCTGGCGACCAATAGCCCGCAGCTGAAGGCGAGCTTCGAACACGCCGCGCGCGAGGAAGAAGACCATCTCGCGTGGACGTCCAAGCGCCTTCGCGATCTCGATTCGCGCCCGAGCCTGCTCAATCCGTTGTGGTACGCAGGCGCACTGGCCATCGGCTTTGCAGCCGGACGCCTCGGCGATCGCGCGAGCCTGGGTTTCATGGCCGAAACCGAGCGTCAGGTGGAGCAACATCTCGATGGCCACATGAAGACGCTGCCGCAAAACGATCATGCGTCGCGCGCGATCGTCGAGCAGATGCGGCAGGACGAAGCCGCACATGCCGCCGCAGCTATCGGAGCGGGCGGTGGTGAGGTTCCGTTCCCCGTGCGAGCGTTGATGCGCGCAGCATCGAAGATCATGACCCGCACCGCTTACTATATTTAGACGGCAGTCTCATGGTCGATGGCCTGCTCCATCGACCAATTACCGTTTGCGCGTGCGCGGAGGCGGCATATCCACCTATAAGAACGGTTACATTTCATTCATTTTGTCGGTCAAATTCACGTAACACTTTCACATCGTCCACTAGCTCTATAATTTATAACGCTTTTCTACTTTGTGCTACTTTAAGCTCCTGCGCTAAGTCCTTGTTCTAACGGGCAAAAACTACTCGAAAAAAAGTTTCGCGTCTTGACCGAGGAAATGCCTTCCACTAAAGTGGGAGACAGTGTCAGAAAGTGGTCTTTTGTGTGATTTCGGAGTCACTTTAAGGCTACTTCGCAAAAAGACGGGCGCCAACGGGGGCGTCAGCACAGGGAGAAGGGCGAGTGTTCCAGGGAGCGTCGGCGCTGACGCTCGATGCGAAAGGACGGATGTCGGTTCCGTCTCGCTATCGGGAAGCGCTGCAAGGGCAGGCAGAAGGCCGGGTGACGCTCACGAAGAGCCCGGATGGATGCCTGTTGCTGTTTCCTCGCCCGGAGTGGGAAGTCTTTCGCGCCAAAGTCGCCGCGCTTCCCATGGAAGCCATGTGGTGGCGGCGCATCTTTCTCGGCAACGCAATGGATGTGGAAATGGACGGCGCCGGCCGCGTATTGGTCTCGCCCGAACTGCGCTCTGCCGCATCGCTTGAAAAAGAAGTGACCCTGCTCGGCATGGGCGTGCACTTCGAATTATGGGACTCGCAGACCTATGCGGCGAAGGAAGCCGCGGCAATGGCGCAGGGCATGCCCGACGCGCTGAAGAATTTCACTTTCTGACGCGGCGCTAAAAACATGGCACCTGCGATGAGAAATGAACTGCAGCATCGCACGGTGCTGCTAAACGAAGCAATTGTCGGGCTGATCACGCGCGCGGACGGCATCTATATAGATGGCACTTTCGGGCGCGGCGGACATAGCCGGGGCATTCTGGATCGGCTGGGCGAAGCGGGGCGGCTCGTCGCCTTCGACAAAGACCCGCTCGCAATCGCCACGGCGCAACAGATACAAGACTCACGCTTTTCGATCGTGCATGACAGTTTCGCTGCCCTGCGCGATACGGCGAGCGAGCGTGGGATGGGGCGAGTGTCGGGCGTGTTGCTGGACCTGGGCGTGTCGTCGCCACAAGTGGACGACCCGGAGCGCGGCTTCAGTTTTCGCGCGCAAGGTCCGCTCGACATGCGCATGGACCCGACTCGAGGGGAGTCGGCGGCAGAGTGGCTCGCGCGGGCAACGGTGCAGGAACTCACGGAGGTGATCAGAGATTATGGGGAAGAACGGTTTGCTTTTCAGATTGCAAAGGCGCTTGTTGCTCGCAGGGCAGAGTCCGAGCGTCTTGGGCCTCTCGACAGCACGAGCGAGCTTGCCGAAATCGTGGGTCACGTCGTCAAAACCCGTGAGAAGGGCAAGGACCCGGCAACTCGCACCTTTCAAGCTATACGGATTCACGTCAATCAAGAGCTTGCGGAGCTGCAAGTAGTACTTGAGTCGGCACTTTCGTTGTTGGAGCAAGGGGGGCGGCTGGTCGTGATCAGCTTTCATTCGCTCGAAGACCGGATCGTCAAGCGTTTCATGCAGGCGCATGCCAGCGCGCCCGCCGTGGACCGTCGCTTGCCGATCCGCGCGGTCGATCTTCCCAGCCCGCCGTTGCGGGTCGTGGGCCGCGTGTTTCCGAGCGACGCTGAAGTCGCCGCCAACCCGCGCGCCCGGTCCGCGGTCATGCGTATCGCGGAGCGGATCGCGCCATGAATCGCCTCAACATCTTCCTGTTGATCGTCGTGCTCGGGTGCGCGTTGTCGGTCGTCAGCGCCACCAACAAGCAGCGGCAAGTGTTCATCGAATTGCAAAGAGCGCAGTCGCAAGAGCGTCAGTTGCAGCAGGATTATGCGCAGTTTCAGTATCAGCAGAGCGCGTTGTCGAAGACCTCGCGCATCGAGCAATTGGCTACTAACTCGTTGAAGATGCAGCCCGTCACTACCGGCCGCACGCAATACCTGACCTACGACCCGGCGACCTTCAAGGCCGCCGACGCGCCCATGCCGCCGCCGCTGCCCGCGTCGGCGCCGCCCGCACGCGGAGCCAAACGATGAAAAAATCCGCGAAACAAAAGGACGTCGCCTACACGCCGAATCCGATCCTCGCCGTGCGTCTGCCCATGTGGCGCTCGAAGCTGGTCGTGTTCATGTTGTTCATGGCGTTCGTCGCGCTCGCCGGGCGGGCATTCTGGATCCAGGGTCCAGGCAACGCGTTCTTCAAGAAGCAAGGCGAAAGCCGCTATCAACGCACGCTGGAAATGCCCGCCACGCGCGGCCAGATTCGCGACCGTAACGGTCTCGTGCTCGCCACGAGTTTGCCGGTGAAGGCCATCTGGGCGATTCCCGAAGCCGTGCCGAACGACCTCGGCGCGGACAAGCTCGCGCAACTCGCAAAGTTGCTCGACATGACGCAAAAAGATCTGCGCGCGAAACTCTCGATGGACAAGACCTTCGTCTACGTGAAGCGTCAGGTGCCGCTCGAAGTCGCGCAAAAGGTCGCGGAGCTCGACGTTCCCGGCATCTATTCGCGCGGCGAATACAAGCGCTTCTATCCGGAAGGCGAAATCACTGCGCATCTGATCGGCTTTACTAATATTGAAGACAAGGGACAAGAAGGCGTCGAACTCGGCGACCAAGGTGTCCTCGCGGGTACGCCTGGCATGCGTCGCGTCATCAAGGACCGCATGGGTCATATCGTCGAGGATGTCGACGAGCAGGTCGTGCCGCATAATGGTACGGACGTCGAACTCTCGATCGACAGCAAGATTCAGTACATCGCGTACACGAATCTGAAGGCTGCGGTCGAGAAGTCGAAGGCGAAGGCTGGCGCTGCAATTGTGATCGACACCAAAACGGGCGAAGTACTCGCGCTCGTCAACTATCCCACGTACAACCCGAACGACCGCACGCGCATGACTGGCGAGCAGTTGCGCAACCGCATTCTCACGGACACTTTCGAGCCAGGCTCGATCATGAAGCCGTTCACCGTTTCGCTCGCATTGGATTTGCATCGCGTGACGCCGAATACGCTCGTCGAAACGGGCGGCGGCACGTTCGTGCTGGACGGCGCGCGCATCACGGACGATTCAGGTTTCGGCACGCTCACTGTCGGTGGAGTGATTCAGAAATCGAGCAATATCGGCGCGACCAAAATTGCGATGCAATTGCGCGCCGAAGAAATGTGGAACATGTACACGAGCCTCGGTCTCGGTCAGGCGCCGAAGGTTGGTTTCCCTGGCGCGGTGACGGGACGGTTGCGGCCGTGGAAGAGCTGGCGGCGCATCGAGCAGGCAACCATGTCTTATGGCTACGGCTTGTCTGCTTCGCTGTTTCAGCTAGCACGCGCTTATACCGCGATTGCGCACGACGGTCAGGTCATGCCGGTGTCCATTTTCCGCACGCCGGGCGATCAACCGGCACAGGGTCAGCAAGTGTTTTCGCCAACCACCGCGCGTGAAGTGCGCTCCATGCTCGAAACCGTGGTGTCGAAGGGCGGCACGTCGCCGGATGCAGCGGTGCCGGGCTATCGCGTCGGCGGCAAGAGCGGCACCGCGTACAAGCATGCGGGTCGCGGTTACGACCATTCGAAGTATCGCGCGTCGTTCGTCGGCATGGCGCCAATGCCGAATCCGCGCATCGTCGTGGCCGTATCGGTCGATGAACCGACGGCGGGCAGTCACTTCGGCGGCCAGGTTTCGGGTCCCGTTTTCTCGGCCATCGCCGGCGACACGCTGCGTGCGCTCAATGTGCCGCCCGACATGCCGGTCAAGCAAATGGTCGTGACCGACGACTCGAACTCCGCAACGCAACCGCCGGCGAAGCAGCCCGCGAACAACGCCAACAACGCAATAGCCGCGAAGAAATACGCAGTGTCGAGCAATACGAAGACGCATCCGGGAGTCGTGCGATGAGCGCGCAGGCCCGCCAGATATCGAACGCGGTCGAATGGCTGCGCGCACATGCGCAACCCTCGGCGAACCTGCATGCCGACACGCGCTCACTCAAGAGCGGCGACGTGTTTCTGGCCTATGCCGTCGATGGCGCGGACAACCGTTCTTATCTGGATGCCGCGCTCGCAGCGGGCGCGGTGGCGGCGCTGTATCAGCCGGAAAACTTCACGGGCAAGCCGGATGCGTCGAAGACGCTCGCCGTTGCAAAACTCAACGAACTTGCCGGCCCGATTGCCGCTGCATGGTACGGCGAGCCGACCGCGTCGATGCTCACCGTTGGCGTGACGGGCACCAATGGCAAGACTTCGTGCAGTCAGTGGATTGCCACCGCGCTCACCGCGCTCGGCCGGCCGTGCGCAATCGTCGGCACGTTGGGTATCGGCATGCCGGGCAAGCTCGTTCATACCGGCTTCACCACGCCCGACGCGGCACAGCTTCAGCGCAATCTCGCGCAACTCAAGACGCAGGGCGCGGAGGGCGTGGCGATGGAAGTCTCGTCGCATGCGCTGCATCAAGGGCGCGTGAACGGCACGGATTTCGACCTCGCCATCTTCACGAACCTCACGCAGGATCATCTCGACTATCACGGCACTTTCGACGCATACGAAGCCGCCAAGGCGCGTCTTTTCGCGTGGCCCACGCTCAAGACCGCAATCGTCAATCGCGACGACGCGGCGGGACAACGTTTGATCGAATCGCTGCGCGGCAAGGTGCGCACGATTGCATACGGCGTCGATATTCCCGTGAACGCCGTGCCAAGCGCCGATGCGCTTTTGCTCGCGACCAACGTGCGCGCCACCGCAACGGGCACCGCGTTTCATCTTTCGTCGGACTGGGGCGAAGCCGACGTGGAAGTCGGCACGCTCGGCGCCTTCAACGTCAGTAATCTGCTTTCCGTGCTCGGCGTGCTGCTCGAAGTCGGCGTGCCGTTCGACACCGCGCTTGCACGCATCGCGAAACTCGAATCGGTGAACGGCCGCATGGAGCGGCTCGGCGGACGGCCGCAAAGCGATGAGCCGCTCGTCGTGATCGACTACGCGCATACGCCCGACGCGCTCGACAAGACACTCGCCGCCTTGCGTCCAATTGCGACTGCGCGTGGCGGCGAACTCGTCTGCATGTTCGGTTGCGGCGGCGACCGCGACGCGACCAAGCGCCCGCTCATGGGCGCGATTGCCGAGCGCCTTGCCGATCAGATCGTCATCACGAGCGACAACCCGCGCGGCGAAGACCCGCAAGCGATCATCGACCAGATCGCGGGCGGCATGAAGGACGCCAGGAAAGCGCGCCGTATCGAAGATCGCGCGAGCGCGATCTTGCAGGCGATTCGCGCGGCGGCGCGCGAAGACGTCGTCGTGCTGGCCGGAAAGGGCCACGAAGCCACGCAGGAAATCATGGGCAAGAAACGCGCTTTCTCGGATCAGGACCACGCACGCCTCGCGCTTGCCGCACGTGCCACGCAGCAGCGCGGAGGCGGCGAATGACCATGTTCACCTTGCGCGAAGCCGCAGCGCTCATTCCCGGCGCCGTTTTGCAGGGCGATGAAAACCTCGCGATCGAACGCATCGTCACCGACAGCCGCGCGGTTCAGGCCGGCGATCTCTTCGTAGCGGTGAAGGGCGATCGTTTCGATGCGCACGACTTTCTCGATCAGGTTGCAAAGGGCGGTGCGTCGGCGGCGCTCGTTTCGCGCGAGCCATCATCCGGGAATGCCTGGCCGCTGCCAGTCATCAAGGTAAAGGACACGCGCATCGGGCTCGGTGCGCTGGCACACGGCTGGCGTGAGCGCTTTGCCATGCCGCTCGTCGCCGTTACCGGCAGCAACGGCAAGACCACGGTCAAGGAAATGATCTCGTCGATCTTCGCGGCCGCGGTCGGCGAAGATGCGCGGCTCGCCACGGCCGGCAACTTCAACAACGACATCGGTTTGCCGCTCACGTTGTTTCGCCTGAACGCGGCGCACAAGCTCGCGGTCGTCGAGCTCGGCATGAATCATCCCGGCGAAACGAGTGTGCTCGGCAAGATCGCCGCGCCGACCGTCGCCGTGGTGAACAACGCGCAACGCGAGCATCAGGAATTCATGGCAACGGTGGAAGCCGTCGCGCTCGAACATGCATCGGTCATTCACGCGCTCGGCGAAACCGGCACGGCCGTGTTTCCCGCCGACGATCACTACGCGAGCATCTGGCGCGTGGCCGCGACCGGCAATCCGATCATGGACTTCGCATTGAGCGAGGACGCAGCGAAGGCGGCCGTCACCGGCACGCTCGACGGCACGACGGTGCACGTTCGCTCGCCGCAAGGCGAGATCGACATCGCGCTTGCCGTGCTTGGCGATCACAACGCGCGCAACGCATTGGCCGCAACGGCGGCGGCACTAGCTGCAGGCGTATCGCTCGATGCCGTCAAGCGCGGTCTCGAAGCATTTCAGCCGGTCAAGGGACGTCTGCAAGTGAAGCGCGCGGTGCTTGGCGCGCTTTCCGGCGCCACCGTGATCGACGACACGTACAACTCCAACCCCGACTCCATGCGCGCGGCCATCGACGTGCTCGCATCGCAGGCATCGCCGCGCGTGCTCGTCATGGGCGACATGGGCGAAGTAGGCGAAGAAGGTCCAGCGTTCCATCGCGAAGTCGGTGCTTATGCGGCACAACGCGGAATCGACGCGCTCTTCGCGTTGGGCGACGCGAGCGTCGATTCCGTGAACGCATTCAACGCTGCGGCATCGAAGCAGGCCGGCGCGCATTTCAACGATGTCGCCGCCCTGATTCAAGCAGTGCAACAAGCCGGCTTCGGACCCGGCGCCACGTATCTCGCGAAAGGCTCGCGCTTCATGAAGATGGAGCGCGTGGTGGACGCCGTGACAAGTCCACAACCACCCGTCGCGGGCACCACGCCCGCGGCACACTGAACTGAAAGAGAAGGACCAGCATGCTACTCGCACTCGCGCAATGGCTCCAGAATGACGCCAGCTTCATGCGCGTGTTTACCTACATCACGTTTCGCGCAGTGGGCGCCACGGCGACGGCGCTCCTGATCGGGCTCGTCTGCGGTCCGTGGGTGATCCGCAAACTGACCGCGTTGAAAGTCGGTCAGGCCGTGCGCCGTGACGGCCCGCAATCGCACCTCGTCAAGTCCGGCACGCCGACCATGGGCGGCGTGCTCATCCTCATCGGTATCGCCATTTCGACGCTGTTGTGGGCCGACCTCACCAACCGCTTCGTGTGGATCGTGATGCTCGTGACCTTCGGCTTCGGCGTGATCGGCTGGGTGGATGACTATCGCAAGGTCGTGTACAAGGACCCGCGCGGTATGTCGTCGCGCGAGAAGTATTTCTGGCAGTCGGTCCTCGGTCTCTTCGCCGCGGTGTACCTCGCCTTCAGCGTGTCCGAAGCGAACAACGCGCGCGTGTTCGATCTCTTCATGGCGTGGGTGCGCAGCGGTCTTTCCATGGGTCTGCCAGCGCGTGCCGACTTGATGCTGCCGTTCATCAAGGCGATCAGCTATCCGCTCGGCGTATGGGGCTTCATCGCGCTGACGTACTTGGTGATCGTCGGCGCCAGCAACGCGGTGAATCTCACCGACGGCCTCGACGGCCTGGTCATCATGCCCGTGGTGCTGGTGGGCGCGTCGCTCGGCGCGTTCGCTTATGTCATGGGTAGCTCCGTGTATTCGAAGTACCTGCTGTTCCCGCATATTCCCGGCGCGGGCGAATTGCTGATCTTCTGTTCGGCCATGGGAGGCGCCGGTCTCGCTTTCCTCTGGTACAACACGCACCCGGCGCAAGTGTTCATGGGCGATGTCGGCGCGCTCGCGCTCGGCGGCGCGCTCGGCACCATTGCCGTGATCGTGCGTCAGGAGATCGTGCTGTTCATCATGGGCGGCATTTTCGTGGCCGAAACGCTTTCGGTCATGTTGCAAGTCTTCTGGTTCAAGTTCACGAAGCGCCGTTATGGCGAGGGCCGCCGCTTCTTCAAGATGGCGCCGCTGCATCACCATTACGAACTGTCCGGCTGGACCGAGACGCAAGTGGTGGTGCGCTTCTGGATCATCACGTTGATGCTGTGTCTGCTTGGTTTGTCGACGTTGAAGCTGCGTTGATTTCGCGGTGATTTTCGTGTCGATGGTGCGACGCTCGAAGGTTTCTTGAATTTTCGTTTCAGGTCAAAGGTAAAGCGATGTTTGGCGAGAAGTTTGTGGATCGGCAAAGTCCGATGGTGCTTGTGCTGGGACTCGGTGAATCGGGTCTCGCGATGGCGCGCTGGTGCGCCAGGCACGGCTGCCGCCTGCGCATCGCCGACACGCGCGAACTGCCGCCGAATCTTTCCGAGCTCGCCATCCATCAAATCGATGCGGACTTCGTCGGCGGCCCGTTCTCGACTGAATTGCTCGATGGCGGTATCGAGATCGTCGCCATCAGCCCGGGACTTTCGCCGCTCGCGCCGGACCTCGCGCCGCTGATCGATGCTGCTAAAGCACGCGGCATTCCTGTGTGGGGCGAACTCGAATTGTTTGCGCAGGCGCTGGCCAAGCTCGGTATGGACGGCTATCAGCCGAAGGTGATCGCCATCACGGGCACGAACGGCAAAACCACGACGACCGCGCTCACGGGCCTCCTGTGCGAACGCGCGGGCAAGCGCGTGGCGGTCGCGGGCAACATCAGCCCGGCCATGCTCGACAAGCTCACGGAAGCCATCGATCAAACCGCGCTGCCCGACGTCTGGGTGCTCGAACTGTCGAGTTTCCAGCTCGAAACCGCGCACACCTTCGCGCCGGACGCCGCCGCCGTGCTGAACATCACGCAGGATCATCTCGACTGGCACGGCGGTCTCGACGCCTACGCCGCCGCGAAAGGCCGCATTTTCGGCGCGCGCACGACGCGCGTGCTGAACCGCGACGACGCCCGCACCATGGCGCTCGCGAAGAACGTCGCGGCGAATCGCGTGGTGAGCTTCGGTCTGGACGAGCCGGTCAACGTGGGCGACTACGGGCTTTTGCGCGAGAACGGCATGGTCTGGCTCGCGCAAGGCGTGGATCAGGACGCCGCCGACGAACCGGTCAGCTCGCGTCGTCGCAAGCAGGAAGCCGCCGCGCCGAACGTGGTGAGCAAGCGCCTCATGCCTGCCGACGCGCTGCGCATTCGCGGTCTGCATAACGCCGCCAACGCGCTGGCGGCGCTGGCGCTCGCACGTGCGGTCGATCTGCCGCTTGCCGCCTTGCTGCACGGCTTGCGCGAATATCACGGCGAGCCGCATCGCGTCGAAGTGATCGCGCAGATCGAAGGCGTCGATTATGTGGATGACAGCAAGGGCACCAACGTCGGCGCAACGGTCGCCGCGCTCGACGGTCTCGCGCAACGCATCGTGCTGATCGCGGGCGGTGACGGCAAGGGCCAGGATTTCTCGCCGCTCGAAGCACCGGTCGCACGCTGGGCGCGCGCCGTCATGCTGATCGGCCGCGACGCGCCGCGCATTCGCCAAACGCTCGAAGCCACCGGCGTCGCGCTCGAAGATCACGCCACGCTCGAAGCCGCGACGCAGTCCGCCGCGCGCCTCGCGCAACCGGGCGATGCCGTCCTGCTCTCGCCGGCCTGCGCGAGCCTCGACATGTTCAAAAACTATGCACATCGCGCCGACGTATTTCGCGGCGCGGTCGAAGAAATTGCCGCCGCGCGGGGAGTCATGCTATGAGCTGGTCGGAACGCTTTGGATCGAAATTGACTGGCCAGCGCAACGCGGTTCCGCAGGATTCGCTTGCGGGTCGCGCGGGCGCTTCGGTGCGCGTCGGACGTCCCGAAACCGCGGGCGGCATTTCGAGCGCGGTCAACGGCGTGCGTCCGGCGCGCTCGCGCATGCTCGACTACGACTACTCGCTTTTGTGGGTGATGATCTCGCTGCTCGGCCTTGGCATCGTGATGGTGTATTCGGCTTCGATCGCCATGCCCGATTCGCCGAAGTACGCGCAGTATCGCGACTATCACTTCCTCGTGCGCCATCTGATCTCGATAGCAACGGCGCTCGTCGGCGCGGTCATCGCGTTCAAGATTCCCATCAAGACCTGGGACAAGTACGCGCCGAAGCTCTTTCTCGTGGCGCTCGTGCTGCTCGTCATCGTGCTGGTGCCGCATGTGGGCAAGGGCGTGAACGGCGCGCGCCGCTGGATTCCGCTTGGCATCACGAACATGCAGCCGTCGGAAATCATGAAGCTCGCGGTGACCATCTACGCCGCGAACTACACCGTGCGCAAGCAAGAGTTCATGCATAGCTTCGGCAAGGGCTTTTTGCCGATGGCGGTCGCGGTCGGCGCGGTCGGCGCGCTCTTGCTGCTCGAACCGGACATGGGCGCGTTCATGGTGATCGCGGCTATCGCCATGGGCGTGCTGTTCCTCGGCGGCGTCAACGGCAAGCTGTTCGGCGGCCTGGTGGCGACGGCGGTCGGCACCTTCACCTTGCTCGTGTGGGCATCGCCTTGGCGTCGTGAGCGAATCTTCGCTTACCTCGATCCGTGGGACGACCGTTACGCGCAAGGCAAGGCTTATCAGCTCACGCACTCGCTCATCGCATTCGGACGCGGCGAATGGTTCGGCGTGGGCCTCGGCGGCAGCGTCGAGAAGCTCAACTATCTGCCGGAAGCGCATACCGACTTCATCCTCGCGGTGATCGGTGAAGAGCTCGGCTTCGTCGGCGTGATCTGCGTGATCCTGTTGTTTTACTGGATCGTGCGCCGCGCATTCGAGATCGGCCGTCAGGCACTCGCACTCGATCGCACCTTCGCCGGTCTGATGGCCAAGGGCGTGGGCATCTGGTTCGGCGCGCAGACCTTCATCAACATGGGCGTGAATCTCGGTCTTCTGCCGACCAAGGGTCTCACGTTGCCGCTCGTGAGCTACGGCGGCTCGGGCATTCTTTTGAACTGCGTCGCGCTCGCGGTACTGCTGCGCGTCGATTATGAAAACCGGGTGCTGATGCGCGGAGGCAAGGTATGACCGTGCAAGGCTCATCCACTGCGAACGCACGCACGCTGATGGTCATGGCGGGCGGCACCGGGGGCCACGTGTTCCCCGGTCTAGCGGTCGCGCACTGGATGCAGGCGCAGGGCTGGCGCGTGGTGTGGCTCGGCAATGCGAGCGGCATGGAAGCGACGCTCGTCCCGAAGCACGGTATTCCGATGGAGTCCGTGCGCTTCGGCGGCGTGCGCGGCAAGGGCATCAAGACCAAGTTCATGTTGCCCGTGAATCTCTTGCGCGCGTGTTCGCAGAGTCTGCGCGTGCTGCGTCAGGTGAAGCCGGATGTCGTGCTCGGCATGGGCGGCTACATCACGTTCCCGGCGGGCGTGATGACGAGACTCGCCGGCTGCCCGCTCGTGCTGCACGAACAGAATTCCATCGCGGGACTCGCGAACAAGGTGCTCGCGCATCTTGCGAAGCGCGTGCTCGTCGCTTTTCCGAACGCGCTGCCCAATGCCGAATGGACGGGTAATCCCATTCGTGCGGAACTAACGCGCACATTGCCACCTAAAGAACGCTATGCCGCGCGTTCGGGCCGGTTGAACGTGCTCGTGGTCGGCGGCAGTCTCGGCGCGGCTGCGCTCAACGAAACGGTGCCGAAGGCGCTTGCCCTGTTGAGCGACGAAGAACGTCCGCGCATCGTGCATCAGGCAGGCGCGAAGCATATCGAAGCGCTCGAAGCGAATTACGCCGCGGCAGGTTTTTCGCGTGGCGGCGACTTGCAACTCGTGCCGTTCATCGAAGACATGGCAAGCGCTTATGCGGCAGCCGATCTCGTGATCTGCCGTTCAGGCGCGATGACCGTCTCCGAGATCGCGGCGGTCGGCGTAGCGGCGCTGTTCGTGCCGTTCCCGTTCGCCGTCGACGATCACCAGACGACCAACGGCGCGTTCCTCGCCAGGAACGGCGCGGCGGAATTGATACAACAACGCGATTTGTCGGCGGAAAGGCTCGCCGGCTGGTTGCGTATGCAGTCGCGCGAAACGCTTACGGCAATGGCCGAGCGTTCGCGCGCGCTGGCGAAACCGGACGCGACCGAACGGGTCGCGAAGGTTTGCGCCGACGTGGCCGGTGCGCGTACCCACGCGCAAGCTCGAGAGGCACATTAAGTCATGAAACATATCGTCAAACACATTCACTTCGTCGGCATTGGCGGAGTCGGGATGAGCGGCATCGCGGAGGTGCTGCTCAATCTCGGTTATCAGGTCAGCGGTTCGGACCTGTCGAACAACGCAATCACCGAGCGCCTCAAGATGCTCGGCGCGCGCGTGGCTATCGGGCATCACGAACAGAACATCGAAGGCGCGAACGCGGTCGTCGTATCCACGGCCGTGCGGCAAGACAATCCGGAAGTGCTGGCCGCGCGTCATCGTCGCGTGCCTATCGTGCCGCGCGCGGTCATGCTCGCGGAACTCATGCGCCTGAAGCAGGGCATCGCCATTGCCGGCACGCACGGCAAGACCACGACCACGTCGCTCGTCGCAAGTGTGCTGGCGGCAGGCGGACTCGATCCGACCTTCGTCATTGGCGGCCGGCTGATCAGCGCGGGCGCGAATGCGCGGCTCGGCACGGGCGACTTCATCGTCGCGGAAGCGGACGAGTCGGACGCGTCGTTCCTCAACCTCTTTCCCGTGATCGAAGTCATCACGAACATCGACGCCGATCACATGGACACCTACGGCCACGACTTCGCGCGACTGAAGCAGGCGTTCATTGAATTCACGCATCGCCTGCCGTTCTATGGCATTGCCGTGTTGTGCGTGGACGACCCGAACGTGCGCGAAATCCTGCCGTTCGTGTCAAAGCCGATCATCCGCTACGGTCTCGGCGCCGAAGCGCAAGTGCGCGCGGTGAACGTCGAAGCGCGCGGCGGCCGCATGAAGTTCACGACGCTGCGCGAAGACGCGCCGCCGCTCGATATCGAACTGAATCTGCCGGGCACGCACAACGTGCAGAACGCGCTCGCCGCCATCGCCATTGCGACCGAACTCGAAGTCGCGGATGCCGATATCCAGCGTGCGCTCGCCGAGTTCAACGGCGTGGGCCGGCGCTTCCAGCGTTATGGCGAAGTGAAGGCGAACAACAACGAAGGCGCGTACACGCTGATCGACGACTACGGTCATCATCCGGTCGAGATGGCCGCGACCATCGCGGCGGCGCGCGGCGCGTTTCCGGATCGCCGGCTCGTGCTCGCGTTCCAGCCGCATCGCTACACGCGCACGCGCGACTGCTTCGAGGATTTCGTGAAGGTGTTGTCCACCGTCGATGCCCTCGTGCTCACCGATGTCTACGCCGCGGGCGAAGCGCCCATCGTCGCCGCCGACGGCCGTGCGCTCGCGCGCGCCATCCGCGTGGCGGGCAAGGTCGAACCGGTGTTCGTCGAAACCGTGGACGAAGTACCCGATGCCGTGACGACGCTTGCGCGCAACGGCGACGTGGTGATCACCATGGGCGCGGGTTCCATCGGCGGTGTATGCGGGCGGCTCGCGCTGAGCCAGAACTGAACATGAAAGACGCAACCAAAAGCAACGTGAATCAACTCGATCCCGAGGTCTTCGGCAAGGTCGCCGTGCTGCTTGGCGGTAACTCGGCCGAGCGCGAAGTCTCGCTCAACTCGGGACGGCTCGTGCTCGAAGGTTTGCGCGAAGCGGGCATCGACGCGCATCCGTTCGATCCGGCGGAGCGTCCGCTCTCGGACTTGAAGGCGGAAGGTTTCGAGCGCGTGTTTATCGCGCTGCATGGCGGCTATGGAGAGAACGGCCAGTTGCAGGGCGCGCTGGACTTTTACGGCATCCGTTATACGGGCAGCGGCGTGCTCGGTTCGGCGCTCGGCATGGACAAGCTGCGCACCAAGCTCGTGTGGCAGCAGACCGGCATTCCCACGCCGCCGTTCGAGACCGTGTATCGCGGTGAAGACTACGACGCGCGCACGCACGAAATCATTGCGAAGCTCGGCTTGCCGCTTTTCGTGAAGCCGGCGACGGAAGGCTCGAGCGTCGCGGTCATCAAGGTGAAGAGCGCGGAAACGCTCGCGCCCGCGCTCGAAGAAGCCGCGAAGTACGACAAGATCGTGATCGTGGAGAAGAGCATCGAAGGCGGCGGCGAGTTCACGTGCTGTATCGCCGGCAATCTCGATTTACCGGTCATCAAGATCGTGCCGGCGGGCGAGTTTTACGACTATCACGCAAAGTACGTCGCCGACGACACCCAGTACCTGATTCCCTGCGGCCTGACCGAAGCGGAGGAAGCGCGCATGAAGCAACTGACGCAGCGCGCCTTCGACATGCTCGGCTGCACGGACTGGGGCCGCGCCGACTTCATGCTGGACCTCGACGGCAATCCGTACTTTCTCGAAGTCAACACGGCGCCGGGCATGACGGATCACTCGTTGCCGCCGAAAGCGGCGCGCGCGGTGGGCATCAGCTACAAGGATCTGGTGGTGAAGGTGTTGTCGTTGACGCTCGAAGACTAAACATTCGCACAGGACACAAGCAAACGAACCATGTGGAACAACGTTCGCCAAATGAACCTCGCCGCCAGCGCGCTGCACTTGATGCTCGTGCTCATGCTGCTGGCCGCCGCGGGCATCTGGGCGATACAGCGTCCCGAGTTTCGTCTGCGCGGTATCCAGATCGACGGCGACACGGCGCACATCAACACGCCGACGGTGCGCGCGAGCGTGGTGGGGCATCTGAAGGGCAATTTCTTCACGGTCGATCTCGATACGGCCCGCGCCGCGTTCGAGCAGATGCCGTGGGTGCGTCATGCAAGCGTGCGGCGCGTCTGGCCGAATGCGCTCGCAGTGACACTCGAGGAATACAAGCCGCTCGGCACCTGGGGCAACGACCAGTTGGTGAGCGTGGACGGTGAACTCTTCACGGCGAACCAGGGCGAACTCGACGACGACCTGCCCGCGTTCGACGGTCCCGAGGGCACGGCGAAGGAAGTGGTCGCCCGGTATCACGATTTTCAGAAGTGGTTCGCGCCGCTCGACGCGCAGCCGGAGGAAGTGACGCTGTCGCCGCGATTCGCGTGGACGGTCAAGCTCTCGAACGGCACGCAGCTCGAACTGGGCCGCGAGCGCAATGAAGACACATTGCTCGAACGCAGCCGGCGCTTCGTCGCGTCGTGGCCGTCGGTGACGGGGCGTTGGGGCAACGACATCGAATACGCGGATTTGCGTTACCCGAATGGCTTCGCGATACGAGCAGCTGGAATGCGTTTCATCAATGACACCGACAAGGCCAAGAAGTAAGCAGACAAAACGGGCATGAGCACGCTATGAGCAAAGACTACAAAGACCTGCTGGTTTCCCTCGACATTGGAACGTCGAAGGTGGTCGCGATCGTCGCCGAACTGAAAGGCGAGGGCCACTACGAGGTGATCGGACTCGGTCAGAGCGACTCGAAGGGGTTGAAGAAGGGCGTCGTGGTCAACATCGAGGCCACGGTGCAATCCATTCAGCGCGCGCTCGAGGAAGCCGAGCTGATGGCGGATTGCAAGATCACGAATGTCTTCACGGGCATTGCGGGAAGCCATATCCGCAGCTTCAATTCGAGCGGCATGGTGGCGATCAAGGACAAGGAAGTCACGCAGACGGACGTCGCCCGCGTGATCGAAACGGCCAAGGCCATCAACATCCCGACCGATCAGCAGGTGCTGCATATCCTCACGCAGGAATTCATCATCGACGGTCAGGAAGACGTGCGCGAGCCTATCGGCATGAGCGGTATCCGGCTCGAAGTAAAGGTGCATATCGTGACGGGCGCGGTGAGCGCGGCGCAGAACATCGTGAAGTGCGTGCGCCGCTGCGGGCTCGAAGTGAACGACCTCATTCTTCAGCCGCTCGCCTCGTCGCTGGCGGTGTTGACGGAAGACGAGAAGGAACTGGGCGTAGTGCTCGTCGATATCGGCGGCGGCACGACGGACATCGCCATCTTCAGCGAAGGCGCGATCCGTCACACGGCCGTGATTCCCATCGCCGGCGATCAAATCACGAGCGACGTCGCGATGGCGCTGCGCACGCCGACGCCGGACGCGGAAGACATCAAGGTGAGCTACGGCATCGCGAAGCAGGCGCTCGCCGATCCCGACGAGATGATCGAAGTGCCGGGTCTCGGCGAACGCGGTCCGCGCACGCTGTCGCGTCAGGCGCTCGCAGCAGTGGTCGAGCCGCGTGTCGAGGAACTGTTCTCACTGGTGCAGCAGGTCGTGCGCGAATCCGGCTACGAAGAATTGCTGTCGAGCGGCGTCGTCCTGACCGGCGGCGCGGCGATGATGCCCGGCATGGTCGAACTCGGCGAAGACATTTTCCTGAAGCCAGTGCGTATCGGCGTGCCGGAATACGCGGGCGGCCTTGCAGATGTCGTGCGCAATCCGCGCTATTCGACGGCCATGGGCCTGCTCGCCGAAGGACGCTCGCAACGCATGCGCGGCCGCAAGGTCGCGGTACAGAACGGATCGATGGGCCAGGTCTTCACGCGCATGAAAGACTGGTTTCTCGGAAACTTCTGAATCGAATAAGAAACATAAGTAGCACGAAAGAAAAAGCAGCAGACGCTGAATATAATTCGTGCCAGTACCGGCGGCTGGCGCGCGGTGAGGGGTTGCCCGATCTCTCGCCGAATAACGCCGATCTTCATTCTTGACGGAGGCAACATGGATTTCGAAATGCTGGAAACGGAAACCAACGGAACGATCATCAAGGTGGTCGGTGTCGGAGGTGCGGGTGGCAACGCCGTGCAGCACATGATCAACAGAGGTGTACAAGGCGTCGACTTCATCGTGATGAATACCGACGCGCAGGCACTGGCTCGCTCACGCGCGCCGGCGGTTCTGCAATTGGGCATGACCGGTCTCGGTGCGGGCGCCAAGCCGGACAAGGGTAAGGAAGCGGCGGAAGACGCGCGCGAGCGTATCGCCGATGCATTGCGTGGCGCGCACATGGTGTTCATCACCGCGGGCATGGGTGGCGGCACGGGGACGGGCGCGGCGCCGGTGGTCGCGCAGATCGCGAAGGAAATGGGCATTCTGACCGTCGGCGTCGTGAGCAAGCCGTTCGAGTTCGAAGGCGGCCGCCGCATGCGCGTGGCGGAAGCCGGCTCGCAGCAGTTGGAAGATCACGTCGACTCGCTCATCGTCGTGTTGAACGACAAGCTGTTCGACGTGATGGGCGACGACGCCGAAATGGACAAGTGCTTCCAGTGCGCGGATGACGTGCTGAACAACGCTGTCGCGGGCATCGCGGAAATCATCAACGTCGATGGTCTCGTGAACGTCGACTTCGAAGACGTGAAGACCGTGATGGGCGAGCAGGGCAAAGCGATGATGGGCACGGCGACAGTCGCCGGCGTCGATCGCGCGCGTCTCGCGGCGGAACAGGCCGTGGCGAGCCCGTTGCTCGAAGGCGTGGACTTGTCGGGTGCGCGCGGCGTGCTCGTGAATATCACGTCGAGCCGTTCGCTGCGTTTGTCGGAAACGCGTGAAGTGATGAACACCATCAAGAGCTACGCGGCCGACGACGCAACCGTGATCTTCGGCGCGGTGTACGACGACGCAATGGGCGATGCCCTGCGCGTGACGGTGGTGGCAACGGGACTGGGCCGCGCGGCGAAGAAGCAGCAGCAAGCGCCAATGACCCTCCTGCGCACGGGCACCGACAATCAGCCGGTCGCGCATGCGCACGCAACGCACAACACGTATTCGCCGCAGCATGGTCAGCCGACGGATTACGGTCAGCTGGACACGCCGGCAGTGTGGCGTTCGACGCGGGAAACGGCGGCATCGCATGTGCAGGCATTGCAGGAAAAGGGCGTCGACACTTACGACATCCCGGCGTTCCTGCGCAAGCAAGCGGACTAAGACGGGCCTCATCGCCGAATCATGGCGACGAGCGAAGCCGTAGCACCCGTTATCACGCGCGCTGAGTCGAGAAGCGCGACAATGCAGGCTTCACGTGGGGCGACTGTCCAAGGCCGCGTTCGAGGACGTATCGAATCGGACGCCAGGCCGTGGCCAGGCGCTCTCCACGAATTTGCCACTGTGCAGATGAAGCCGGTGTCGTCGAACTTCGCGATAAAGCGTCAAGCGCGGGACGATGCACTTCGCCGGAATGTGCGGGCACTGACGAGGGAAGGACCGAGCATGATCAAAGTGGGTGAAACGTTGCCGGATGTGCGTCTCTTCGAGTTCATCGAGGAGCCGAGCGAAGGCTGCGCCGTGGGACCGAACGGGTTCTCGGCGCGCGAGCGGACCGCTGGCAAGCGCGTGGTGATCTTCGGATTGCCGGGCGCGTTCACGCCAACGTGTTCCGCCAGACACGTGCCCGGCTACGTCGAGGCGGCGGAGGAGTTTTCCGCTGAGGGTATCGACGAAGTCTGGTGCGTTTCCGTCAACGACGCGTTCGTCATGAACGCGTGGGGACGCGATCTTCAAACCGCGGGCAAGGTGAAGATGATCGCGGACGGCAGTGCGCGTTTTGCCCAGGCACTCGGACTGGATCAGGATTTGACCGAGCGCGGCATGGGGATTCGTTCCCAGCGCTACGCGATGGTGATCGACAATGGCGTGGTCAAGACGCTCAATGTCGAAGCGCCCGGCAAGTTCGAAGTCAGCGACGCTCAAAGCATCCTGGCGACGTTGCGCTGAGTGAAGCGGCGTCGCGTTGTCTCTGTACAACGCCGCAGACGCACTCTCAAACAGCCGCAACTTGGGGCCGATGACCGGAAATGCCTCCATTCCGGCCATCGGCCCGTTCTACTTCATTAAATCTGTCATCGGCAGGTAACACCGGGAAACACTTGAAACCTCCCGGAGCGCGACGACGTGCACTGGATGGAGTATACTTCGGCCTATTAGCTTATATAGTGCGATTAATTCTCTTTATTGGGAATTCATATCGGAAGAAAATCATGTTGAAGCAGCGAACAATCAAGACCGTAGTCAAGACCGTGGGGATCGGGCTCCATTCCGGCCGAAAGGTCGAACTGACGCTCAAGCCCGCACCGGCTGGCACGGGCATCGTGTTCTCGCGTATCGACTTGCCGCAGCCGGTCGACATTCCCGCGTCCGCGATGTCCGTCGGCGACACGCGTCTGGCGTCCGTGTTGCAGAAGGACGGCGCGCGCGTTTCCACCGTCGAGCATTTGATGTCGGCATGCGCGGGACTCGGTATCGACAATCTGTATGTCGATGTAACCGCCGAGGAAATCCCGATCATGGACGGCAGCGCGGCTTCGTTCGTGTTTCTGATTCAATCGGCGGGTATAGAAGAGCAGAACGCGCCAAAGAAATTCATCAAGGTGACGAAGCCCGTCGAAGTGCGCGACGGCGATAAATTCGCGCGTCTCGACCCGTATTTTGGCTTCAAACTGAGCTTTACCATCGACTTCCGTCACCCGGCCGTCGACAAGACCGGTCAGGCGTTGGAAGTGGATTTCGCGACTACGTCATATGTGCGTGAAATCGCGCGTGCTCGTACGTTCGGCTTTGCGCACGAAGTTGAAATGATGCGCGAACTCGGTCTCGCACGCGGCGGCAGCATGGACAACGCGATCGTGCTCGACGAGTACCGCATCCTGAATAACGACGGCTTGCGCTACGACGACGAATTCGTGAAGCACAAGATGCTGGACGCCATTGGCGACCTGTATGTCGTGGGGAATCCCCTGCTCGCGTCATACAAAGCGTACAAGGGCGGCCACGCCATGAACAACATGCTTTTGCGCGAATTGCTCGCAAACGAAGACGCTTACGAAATGGTCACGTTCGAGGACATTCAGAAGGCGCCGCGCGGTTTCAGTTTCGACACGCAGACGGCATTTGCCTGAGTCACTTCAGGCAGCGAGTTTCAAGCGAATGAGCGGTGCGAAAGCATCGCTCATTTTTTTTCGCCGTTGCCTCGATGACGCGCGGCCATTTTCGCGAGCGCTTCCTGCAGCGGCGAAGGCGCGAGCGTCTCGGCAAGCTCGTGCAGCGCCGATGCGCCCGCCGCCGACATCCGCGCTTGCTTGGGCGGCACCGCGTCCTGCATCGATTGCGGACGCACGCGCACTCTCAGCGAGTTGACCGCCCAGCCGCGTTGCTGCAAATCGGCGAGCAAAGTGGGCTCGATATGGCGCAGCCGCGCCGCGAGCGCGTTATGCGCGGCGAAAAGCGCTAGCACGCCATCCTTGATGAAACCGGGCTCGACATTGGCCGCGAGATAATCCGGCAGAAGCGTGCTCAGATCGCGCTGCAGCGCCGCCACTTGCTCGACGCCTGCCCGCAATGCGCGAAAGGCATCGGTGCGATCGAGGACATCGGCCAGCGCCTGTGGCTTGCGCGGATCGAACCGCTGCGGTCCAGACCTTGAATTTGTAGAAAAACGGCTCATTTTTGGCTTGAGAACGCCCGACGCAATGGTTCGATTGTAACGCGCGCCCGCGCGCTTCCCCGACGCGCAAGCCTTATTCGGCAACCGCGCCGGAACAAACTTTCAAACGGTTGACTGTCGCGTTCCCCCGACGCGCGCGAGCCCACGCGGACGTAAGGTCTGCCAAACTCGCGTGCTAAAATTCCCGATTCGATTTCACCCAATGGACTTAAGTCGCCGGGGTTCTCCGAACTCGGACGCAGCAAGCAACATGCGCCCATCCGAAGCCGCGACGCAGACACTGATCCGATGACCACCGGTTTCCTTCAGAAGATTTTTGGCAGCCGCAATCAGCGGCTGGTCAAGCAGTACCAAAAGACCGTTGTGGCGATCAACGCCCTCGAGCCGACCGTCGAGAAATACACGGACGATCAGCTACGCGCGAAGACGGACGAGTTCCGCCAGCGCGTCGCGAGCGGCGAATCGCTCGACGTGCTTCTGCCCGAGGCGTTCGCGGTCTGTCGCGAAGCGAGTCGGCGCGTCCTGAAAATGCGCCACTTCGACGTCCAGTTGATCGGCGGCATGGTGCTGCATTACGGCAAGATCGCGGAAATGCGCACGGGCGAAGGCAAGACGCTCGTCGCCACACTCGCCGCGTATCTGAACGCGCTGTCGGGCCGCGGCGTGCATGTCGTGACGGTGAACGACTACCTCGCGCAACGCGACGCCGAATGGATGGCGCGTCTCTACAACTTCCTGGGTCTTTCGTGCGGCGTGAATCTGTCGCAAATGGAACACGGCCAGAAGCAGGAAGCCTACGCGGCGGACATCACTTACGGCACGAACAACGAATTCGGCTTCGACTATCTGCGCGACAACATGGTCTACGAGACCAACGCGCGCGTGCAGCGGCCGCTCAACTTCGCCATCGTCGATGAAGTGGATTCGATCCTCATCGACGAAGCGCGTACGCCGCTTATCATTTCCGGTCAGGCCGAAGATCACACCGACCTCTACGTGCGCATGAATGCGCTCCCGCCGCTGCTCGAACAGCAGATCGGCGAGGAGAAGGCGGACGGCACGGGCGTCGAAAAGCCGGGCGACTACACGCTCGACGAGAAAGCGCGTCAGGTGTTCCTCACCGAATCGGGCCATGAAAAGGCGGAGCGTCTGCTTGCCGAATGGGGTTTGATCGGCGAGGGCGAAAGTCTCTACGCGCCGCAGAACATCACCTTGATGCACCACGTGTACGCCGCTTTGCGCGCGCACACGCTGTTCTTCCGCGATCAGCACTACGTTGTGCAGGGCAGCGAGGTCGTTATCGTCGACGAATTCACGGGCCGCATGATGACGGGCCGCCGCTGGTCGGACGGTCTGCATCAGGCAGTGGAAGCCAAGGAGCACGTGCAGATTCAGAGCGAAAACCAGACGCTCGCTTCCATCACGCTGCAAAACTATTTCCGCATGTATTCCAAGCTGTCCGGCATGACCGGCACGGCTGACACGGAAGCCTACGAGTTCCAGGAAATCTACGGTCTGGAAACGGTCGTGATCCCGACCAACCGGGCGCCGAAGCGTGTCGACAAGCAGGATCAAATCTACAAGACATCGAAGGAACGTTACGACGCCGTCATCCGCGACATTCGCGAGTGCGTCGAACGCGGTCAGCCAACGCTCGTCGGCACGACGTCCATCGAAGCGTCGGAATTGCTCTCCAGCCTGCTCACTCAGGCAGGCATTCGCCACGAAGTGCTGAACGCGAAGCAGCACGCGCGCGAAGCGGCCATCGTCGCGGAAGCGGGGCGTCCGAGCGCCGTGACCATTGCGACCAACATGGCCGGTCGCGGCACGGACATCGTGCTTGGCGGCAATGTCGAGAAGCAGGCTTCGTTCATCGAGGCGGATCTTTCGATTGCCGAAGGCGAAAAGGCCCGGCTGATTCAGAAGCTGCACGACGAATGGCAGATGCTGCACGACACCGTGAAGGAAGCGGGCGGCCTGCATATCATCGGGACCGAGCGGCATGAATCGCGCCGTATCGACAACCAGTTGCGCGGCCGCGCGGGCCGTCAGGGCGATCCGGGTTCGTCGCGCTTCTATCTTTCGCTGGATGATCCGCTTCTGCGCATTTTCGCGGGCGACCGCGTGCGCGCGATCATGGACCGCCTGAAGATGCCGGAAGGCGAGCCGATCGAAGCGGGCATGGTCACGCGGTCGATCGAAGGGGCGCAGCGCAAGGTGGAAGCGCGCAACTTCGACATCCGGAAGCAACTGCTCGAATACGACGACGTCTCAAACGATCAGCGCAAGGTGATCTATCAGCAGCGCAACGAGCTGCTGGAAGCGACGGACGTGCAGGAAACCATCGCGGCCATGCGTCAGAGCGTGATCGGCGACCTGGTGCGCAACTTCGTGCCGGCGGGCAGTATCGAGGAACAGTGGGACGCGCCCGAGCTCGAAGAAGTGCTGCGCAATGACTGGTCGCTCGATCTTGCCGTGCAGGAGATGATCAACGAGTCGAACTCCATCGACGCCGAGGAAATCAACGAAGCCGTGCTCGCCGCCGCCGACGAAGCGTACGAGGCGAAGGTCGCCATGGTCGGCCGCGATTCATTCAGCGCGTTCGAACGCTCGATCATGCTGCAGACGCTCGACAGCCGCTGGCGCGAGCATCTGGCCGCGCTCGATCATCTGCGTCAGGGCATCCATCTGCGCGGCTATGCGCAGAAGAACCCGAAGCAGGAATACAAGCGCGAGGCGTTCGAACTCTTCGCGGCCATGCTCGACGAGGTCAAGCAGGAAGTCACGCGCGTCGTGATGAACGTGCAGATCCAGTCGCCGGAGCAGCTCGAAGAAGCCGCCGAACAGTACGAAGAGCGTGGCAGCCATCTGGAGAACGTGTCGTTCACGCACGCGGACTTCAACGCGCCGGCGGCAGCGCCCGCGCCGGCCGCGGTGGCGGCAACCGCGGCCGCGCAGATGGTCAATCAGGCTATGTCCGCAGGCGACGACGTCAGCGTCGTCACACGTTCAGCCGACGATCTGCCGAAGGTCGGCCGCAACGACCCGTGCCCGTGCGGCAGCGGGAAGAAGTACAAAAACTGTCACGGCAAGCTGGCTTAATAGGCTGCTCAGACGAAACGGACCAAGCGACGCAGCAATGCGTCGTTTGTCCATCTGGCGCTTTCGCGCGCGTTTCACGGCGTCGCTCCGCTCCCGGCGCGCGTCAGTCCTTCATCCTGTGCCGGCCTGGTCTTCTCACCGGCACGCGTCACCTACAGCTGAGTCGCGAACATGGCCGTCAATTTCCCCTCGATCGATCCCGCAGCGCTTCATCCCGTCGCCGGCGTCACGCTAGGCTGGGCCGAGGCGAACATTCGCAAGCCCAATCGCAAGGACGTGCTGGTCATTCGCGTCGATAAAGGCGCGACCGTGGCGGGCGTGTTCACGCAAAATCGTTTTTGCGCCGCACCGGTAATCGTCTGCCGCGAGCATCTCGAAGCCGTTCGCGCGGGCGGCAAGGGCATTCGCGCGCTCGTCATCAACACGGGCAACGCGAATGCGGGCACCGGCGAGCCGGGCCTCGTGATCGCTCGCGAGACTTGCGCGGAGCTTGCGCGCCTCGCGAACCTCGACGCGCAGCAGATCCTGCCGTTCTCCACGGGCGTGATTCTCGAGCCGCTACCGCTCGATCGTCTGAAAGCGGGCTTGCCTGCCGCGCTGGCCAATCAGCAGGCCGCGCACTGGTTCGAGGCCGCGCAGTCCATCATGACCACGGACACGCTGCCGAAAGCCACGTCGCGTCAGGTGCGGATCGACGGCCACACGGTGACCTTTTCGGGCATCAGCAAGGGCGCGGGCATGATCAAGCCGAACATGGCCACCATGCTCGGTTTCCTCGCCTTCGATGCCAACGTCGCGCAACCCGTGCTCGACGAACTGGTGAGGCACGTTGCGGATCGCTCGTTCAACTGCATCACCATCGACGGCGATACCTCGACCAACGATTCATTCATTCTGATCGCGTCGGGCAAATCGAGCCTGCCGGCAATCACTTCGACGGATTCACCCGCTTACGCTGCTTTGCGCGATGCGGTCACTGCCGTCGCGCAAGAACTGGCGCAACTCATCGTGCGCGATGGCGAAGGCGCGACCAAGTTCATGACGATCACCGTCGAAGGCGGCAAGGACGTCGCGGAGTGCCGCCAGATTGCTTATGCAATCGGCCATTCGCCGCTCGTGAAGACCGCGTTCTATGCGTCGGACCCTAACCTCGGGCGTATTCTCGCGGCAATCGGCTATGCGGGCGTGGCGGACCTCGACGTCGGCAAGGTCGATCTTTACCTCGACGACGTGCTCGTCGCGAAAGCGGGCGGGCGCAACCCCGAGTATCGCGAGGAAGACGGCCAGCGCGTGATGAAAAAGAGCGAGATCGCGATTCGCGTGCTGCTCGGCCGTGGCGACGCACAAGCCACCGTTTGGACCTGTGACCTTTCGCACGATTACGTGAGCATCAACGCCGACTATCGCTCCTGATCCGGCGCGCCCAAGAAAAAGACACCATGGACAAGCTCGAACAATTCCTCACGCGCGCCGAAGCGGTGCTGGCGCGCATCGAAGGCATGTTGCCGCCCGCGGCGCCGGAAATCGACTGGGAATCCGCAGTGGCGTTTCGCTGGCGCAAGCGCCAGGGGCGCGGCTATTTGCAGCCGGTGACGGCTGTTTCGCAGATTGCGCTGGATGATCTCCAGAACATCGACCGTCAGAAAGGCCTGATCGAACAGAATACGCGCCAGTTCGTGCAGAAGCTGCCCGCCAACAATGTGTTGCTGACGGGCGCGCGCGGCACTGGTAAATCGTCGCTCATCAAGGCTTGCCTGAACGCGTATTCGAAAGACGGCCTGCGTCTGATCGAAGTCGACAAAGACGATTTGCACGACCTTGGCGATATCGTCGATCTCATTTCAACGCGGCCGGAACGCTTCATCGTGTTCTGCGACGATCTTTCCTTCGAGGAAGGCGAGTCTGGCTACAAGGCGCTCAAAGTCGCGCTCGACGGCTCGGTTGCCGCGCAGTCTGACAACGTGCTCATTTACGCGACGTCGAATCGCCGTCACTTGATGCCCGAGTACATGAGCGAAAACGAGACGTACAAGCACACGTCCGATGGCGAGATTCATCCGGGCGAAGTCGTCGAAGAGAAGATTTCGCTGTCGGAGCGTTTCGGGCTGTGGGTGAGCTTCTATCCATTCAAGCAGGACGATTATCTGGCGATCGTCGGCCATTGGCTGAACCATTTCGGCGTCGATGAAGCCGAGATTGCCGGCGCTCGTGGCGATGCGCTCGTCTGGGCGCTCGAGCGCGGTTCGCGTTCGGGCCGTGTTGCATGGCAGTTCGCGCGCGACTGGTCGGGACGCAAGCAATGACGGACATGACCGACGCCAGGCACAAGAACGAGGCGACCATCGACCTTGCGCCCGATGGCCGCAAGGTGACGAAAGTGGCCGTCGGCGTCATGGTTCAGCCGGACGGGCGCTATCTGCTTGCGCAGCGTCCGCCGGGCAAGCCATACGAAGGTTACTGGGAATTTCCGGGCGGCAAGCTGGAACGAGGAGAGAGCGTCGAGGCTGCGCTTGGCCGTGAGTTGCATGAAGAGCTGGGAATCGACGTGGTCGCCTGTGAACTTTGGCGCACGCTCGAACACGATTATCCGCATGCCTACGTGCGGCTCTTTTTCTGCAAAGTGACGGAGTGGAAGGGCGAGCCGCTCGGGCGCGAAGGGCAGGCTATTTCTTGGCAGACTCTGCCGGTGGACGTGGCGCCGCTGCTGCCTGCAGCCATTCCCATTTTGGAATGGCTCGCCGAAGAAGCTTAGTTCAGGCTGCCGCGCGTGTCGTCGTCAGGCGGCGTTTCCTGGGCGTTGCCTCCGATCTTGTACTTTTCGGTGGCCCAGGCGCCCAGATCGATCTGCTTGCAACGCTCAGAGCAGAACGGACGAAAACGGTTTTCCGGTACCCAGCGAACTTCCTTGGCGCAGGTCGGGCATTTGACGACAGTGGTCATGACGATGAGACGTAACGAATGGAGCGGGCTTCGATCTATCCTCGATACGAAACCGAAATGCTCGGGTTCAAAGGCTGCAAAGCGTCAGATGAAAGGGCACGTCGACATCGACGGCGCGCGGCTTGAGATCGCCGTCCTGCACGGTGAAACGCACCCACAGCATGTACTTGTTTGCGCTTGCTTCGGGAATCACGCGAACTTCTTGCGACACCCGCACCTGCATTAGTTGATACGTTCTGCCGGACAACATCTGTTGATAGCTGCCCTGCATGGCCATGACTTTAGACGCCTGGCCGGATTCGCGCGCAAGCCGCAATACGATGGCGGCGGCGTCGCGCAAAGCGAGCATGGGCATGACCCATTTGGCGATGTCCTGCCGGCGCTCTTCCACCGGCAACTGCTGCCACGCGTAATACGAGGGCAAATCGAATTTGCACGTACCGCCGGGAATGATCGTACGACTACGGATGCTCGCGAGCCACTCGTTGTCCGCAAGATGCTGGCCGGTCTTGCCGTGCATGTCCGCAAGGCCCGCGAGCGTCTGTTCGATCTCGCCCAGCACCGCTTCCAGCGCTTCTTGTTCGATCCCGGGATTGCCGCGAAAGGGCGCGAGCGTCTGGCGCTGGCGCTCCAGTTCCTTCATGAGATCGGCTTTGAGGTCCGTACGGCCCGCTACTTCGGCGATCTCGAAGAGCGTGATCAACGCGACATGATGCTCCCGCGGATCTTCCTGAGTCAGAAAGAACGTGAAGCGCTCGAACAGGTCTTCGAGACGCAACAGCGTCCGGATTCGCTCGTTGAAGGGATACTCGTAAAGGATCAAGCGCTCGCCTCGGCGTAGGTCGGTTGCTTCCCCGGCAGGGAAGTCAGGACATTCTAATGCTGCATCCCTACCCTAGCAAATCGCGCCACATTTAGGTCGATTTCGAAGCATTTCGATAATTTCGCCCATGCCGGCCGCAACGAACGCTCATTCGGACGCCAGCGCGAGATAGCAGGCGTGCAAGGTATCGACATGACGGGCGAGCGTGTCCAGCGTGGATGTTTCATCGTTTATGACGATATCGTCCGCTGCTTCGAGGCGTGCTTCGCGCGTTGCCTGCTTCGCAATGATTGCGAGCGTTTGTTCGCGCGCAAAGCCATTACGTCGCATGACGCGCGCGATCTGCGTTTCCACCGGGCAATCGACCACCAGCACGCGTGACACTCGCGTCTTCCAGTTGCCCGATTCCACCAGAAGCGGTACGACGACGATGTGATACGCGCCCGTTGCAGCCTGCCGCTGACGCTCGGTCTCCGCGCGAATCAGCGGATGCACGATGCCTTCGAGCCGGGCCTTCGCGGTATCGTCGGAGAAGACGAGCGTGCGCATTTTCGCGCGGTCGAGCGAGCCGTCGGTTGCAACGAACTCTCGGCCGAATTCATTCGCGATAAGCGGCATTGCGACGCCGCCCGGCGCTGTCACCCGATGCGCGATGAGATCGGTATCGACTAGCGGCACACCGCGCGCCGCGAAAAGGTCAGCGACCGTGCTTTTGCCGCTGCCGATGCCGCCCGTCAGACCGATGCTGAACATCCGTGGCTCCTTGTCGTCATCCGAACAAAGCATAAAGCGGTGTTCCGATAAAAAGCGTGATCGCGCCGCCCGCCGCGAGGAACGGCCCGAACGGCAGCGGTTCTTCAAAGCGCATGCGCCCGCGCCACGTCGCCACGATGCCGAAGGCCGCGCCCGCGACCGCCGAGATCAGCACGACCTGCGCAAGCGCTTCCCAGCCGAGCCACGCGCCGATAGCCGCGAGTAGCTTGAAGTCACCATAGCCCATGCCTTCGACGCCGCGCGCGAGTTTGAAGAGCCAATAGACGCACCATAGGAAAAGGTAGCCCGCGATGGCACCGGTCACGGCATCGTGCAGCGTCGCAAACCCGCCCGCGCCGAAATTGACGATGAGCCCGGCCCAAAGCAGAGGCAGCGTCAGCACATCGGGCAGATAGCGCGTGTCGTAATCGATGAGACTGGCCGCCAAGAGCGTCGCGCACAGCCCGAACGCGGCGAACGCGGGCCAGTCCGGTCCGAACGCGTAGAGCGAAAGCGCGGCGAACGCGCCCGTCGTCAGTTCGGTCAGCGGGTAACGCGGGCTCACGCGCGCGCCGCATGACGCGCATCTTCCACGCAGAGCAAGATAGCTGACGACGGGAATGTTTTCCCACGCGCGCAGGACGTGACCGCAATGAGGGCACGCACTGCGCGGCACGGCGAGGTTGAAGCGTTTAGGGTAGGAATCGCCTTCGGGCTGCGGAGCATTTGGAAGCGCTGCATCGACTTCGGCGCGCCAGGCGCGTTCGAGCATGACCGGCAAGCGGTGCACGACGACGGTGAGAAAGCTGCCGATCACGAGGCCGAACACGATGGCGAAGCCGTACTGAACGGCGTACGGAAGCGCGGCGAAAGCCGCGAAATAGCGGCTGGCGTAATGAACGGCGGATGGATCGAACAAAGGCTGCATGTTAGTGAAACGATGGCTTTGGCCCGCGATGCTACACCACGTTGCCGAGCTGAATGATGGGAAGATACATCGCGATGACGAGACCGCCCACGAGCGCGCCCAGCACGGCGATCACCACGGGTTCGCACAGACTCGCAAAGGTGCCGATGCGATCGTCCACCTGCCGGTCGGCAAGGCTCGCGAGATCGAGCAGCATGGCGTCGAGCGAGCCGGATTCCTCGGCGACGGCGATCGGCTGCACGACGTCATCGGGGAAGCACCGCAGCGCGCGCATGGCGGCCGCGAGACGCTCGCCGCGCCGCAGACGCACGGCGATCTCCACGGTGGCGTCGTCGAACACGCGATTTCCGGTGGCCTGAGTGAGCGAATCGAATGCGTCGGAGAGTGGCGTGCCGGCCGCGAGCAGCGTGCCGAGCGCGCGGCTCCAGCGCGCCACCGCAAGCGAGCGCAGCAACGTACCCGCGAGCGGCAAACGCAGCGCGGCGAGATCCGCGCGCCGTCGCGCCTGCGGTGACCGCTTCAGCCGATGTACGCCGATCAGCGCCACGCACGCGCAAACCACCACGAACGGCACGCCATGACGCGCGACGCCGTCCGATAACGCGAGCACGAAGCGCGTCGGCGCGGGCAGGGCGGCGCCGAAGCCGTCGAAGATCGTCTTGAAGGTCGGCACGACGCCGATCAGCAGCCCCGCCGTGATCGCGAGCGACAGCAGTAGCACCATCACCGGATAAGTCAGCGCGGCCCGCAGCTTCGCGCGTTGCGACGCGCTGCGCTCGCGGTCATCGGCGATACGTCCGAGTACGGCAGGCAGCGCGCCCGCCACTTCGCCGACCGCGACGAGCTGACAATACAGCGCATCGAACGAAGCGGGATGACGCGCTAGCGCCGCCGAAAACGGCACGCCGCGTGTGATGTCGCGGGCGAGCGTGCGCATGAGACGCGCCAATCCGCCGCGCGAACCGGCATTGGATAGCATGTCGAGCGCATTTGCGAGCGGCAGTCCCGCGCGCAGCAAACCGGCGAGCTGACGCGTAAAGACCGTGATCTCGATCCCTTTCGTGCGCGGCGCCGGGGCCCGGCCGAGTGCCTCCAGCCCGATGACGATCACGCCGTTGGACCGAAGCGACGCGCGCGCCGATGCGGCATCGGCGGCGATGGTCTTGCCGCTGCGGCGCCGGCCGTCGGCATCGACGCCGCGCCACGCGAAGCGCGTGTCCGTGGATTCGTCGCGCATCATGCGATTTCCGTGGCCTCGGTGGCTTCCGCGACGCTCGTCACGCCCTCGCGAACGCGTGCGAAAGCGGCATCGCGCAAGGCGGGCATGCCGTGCAGTTGCGCTGTGCGGGCAATGGCGTGCGTCGCCGCGCGTCCGACGATGAGTTCGCGGATGTCATCGGAAACCGGCATAACTTGATGCACGCCGACGCGCCCGCGATATCCGATGCCATGACACGCCGGACACCCACGCGGTTCGAACGGCCGGATGCCGTCATCTAGCGTAAGTGGCGCGGGCGCGCGACACGCTTCGCACAGCTTGCGCACGAGCCTTTGCGCGGTGACGAGCCGCAGCGCGGATGCGAGGTTATACGGCGCGACGCCGATATCGATCAGCCGTGCGATAGCCGCGGGCGCGTCGTTGGTGTGCAGCGTCGAGAGCACGAGATGGCCGGTCTGCGCGGCTTTCACGGCGACGTCGGCGGTTTCGGCATCACGGATTTCCCCGACCATCACGATGTCCGGGTCTTGCCGCATGAACGCGCGCAAGGCGACGGCGAAGTTGAGCCCCGCCTTGTCGCGCACGTTCACCTGATTGATGCCCGCGAGCTGAATCTCCACCGGGTCCTCGACCGAGCAGATGTTGCGCGCCTCGGCGTTGAGCATCTGCAGGAAACAATAGAGCGAGAGCGTCTTGCCGCTGCCGGTCGGACCCGTCACGAGCACGAGACCATGCGGCGCGCGAATGGCGGACTCGACCGTGCGGCTTTGCTGCGCATCGAGCCCGAGGGCATCGAGCGAAAGAGCGGGCGGCAGCGCGTCGAGCCTGCGCAATACCAACTTTTCGCCGAACACGGTCGGCAGCGAACTCACGCGATAGTCGCCAATCTGCCCGCCCGCCAGCGCGAGACGCAGCCGCCCGTCCTGTGGCACGCGCCGCTCGGCGATATCCATCCGCGCCAGCACCTTGATTCGCGTGATGACGGCATCGCGCAGATGCGTCGGCGGATGCCGCAACACATGGAGCACGCCATCGACACGCAAACGAACGCGCCAGCCATGCTCGCCCGGCTCGATGTGGACATCGGACGCGCCGCGCGACGCCGCTTCGCGCAGCGTATCGGCGACGAGCGTGACCGCGGGCGCGTCTTGATCGGAAGGGGAATCGGGTGCCGGATCGGCGGTTGAAGCAAGGCGAAAGGGAGAATTCATGCGCGTGAGCCGGTCGATGTCGGAAGGCTCCGATCATCTCGCGGCGCACGGCGCGTGCGTAGTCGTCCGAATGGCTAACGCTGCGGGCGTTTGACCGGCGCGACGGGGCGGAAAATCTTGACCGTGCGGATGGCTTGATCGTCGCTGCGCATGACTTCGAAATACACGCCCGCGATACGCACCGACACGTCGCCGTCCGGAATGTCCTCCAGCGTTTCGAGGATCAGACCGTTGAGCGTCTTGGGGCCATCGGTCGGCAGGGTCAGCTTGAGCCAGCGGTTGAGTTCGCGCAGCGGCATGCTGCCCGCCACGATGCACTCGCCTTTGTCGTCCCAGCCGCCGCGCGACCCCGCGCCGCGCGGAATCGTCGTCGTGAATTCACCGATCAGTTCTTCGATGATGTCTTCCGGCGTCACGAGCCCCTGCAATTCACCGTATTCGTTGACGACGATCGCGATTCGCTGGCCGCTTTCCTGAAAGTACTGAAGCTGCTGGAACACGGGCGTTCCGGTCGGCACGAAGTAAGGCTCGGCGAGCAGCGCGCGCAGCGTCTCGCGTTCGAGTTCCTGGTTATGCAGCGCGGACAAGGTCTTGCGCACGTGGAGCACGCCTAGCACGCGGTCGATATCGCCCTGAAACACCACCAGCTTATTGTGATAGCAGGTTTCGAGCTGATGCAGAATTTGGTCGAAGGGCGCATCGAAGTCGAGCGCTTCAATGCGTCGGCGCGGGATCATCACGTCATCGACGGAAATGTTCTCCAGATCGAACAGATTCAGGAGGATGCTGCGGTGCTTGGTCGGCATGAAACTGCCCGATTCCAGCACGATGGTGCGCAATTCTTCCGGCGAAATGCGTTGATCGCGGCCGCCTTTCGTGTTGATGTGCAACGCGCTCAGAATGGCGTTGGCGAAAAGATTCACGAACCACACGAGCGGCCGCGCGATGCGCATGAGCGGCGAAAGGATCAGGCTCGCGGGCAGCGCGACTTTTTCGGGATATGTCGCGCCGACGATTTTCGGCGCGATTTCCGCGAACACGATGATGAGAAACGCGACCATGCCCGTCGTGATCGACAGGACCATGTTGTTGTGGCCGAAAGTCTTGAGCGCAATCGACGTGGTGAGAACCGGGATGATCGTATTGATCAGGTTGTTGCCGATGAGAATGACCGAAAGCAGTTGATCGGTCTTGGCGAGTAGTCCTTGCGTGGTGCGCGCGCGCAGCGATCCTTGACTAGCAAGGAATTTCAACCGATGGCGATTGAGCGCCATCATCGACGTTTCGGAAATCGAGAAAAAACCGGAAAGAATGAGCAGCAGAAAGATGGCGCAAATTTGCGCCCATAAAGGAAGGTTGTCCACGCGTTGATCGAGTAGGGGCGGTGATGGGGACGACTATAACAGACGGTTTTATTGACTTGCCTGCTGCGTGCACGCGCTTGGCGGACCCATGGCAGACGCGTAAATCAGCCGCGCAAAACAAAAAACCCGCATGGCAGACCATGCGGGTTTTTCAGCAATTCTGGTCGGGGTGAGAGAATTCGAACCTCCGGCCTCTACGTCGCGAACGCGCTTTCGCTGCCTGTATCCGTACCCCAGCCTAGGGAAGAGTCATTATATATCAATGGGTTAGTATAACGCGATGGTCGGTTGATGTTTTCGGTTCGGTGGCAATCCGCGCAAAATTGGCACCTATTCGCCACCTGTTTTTCTTCGCACGGCATTGAATCAAAGGTGCCACCGATTTGCCTCCGGGAAAGCGGGCACGCTGTAGATGCGCTGTTTGCTGGAGATGCGGATGCGAGCAGGCTGGAGTGACACCCGGGACCGGACCGACAAATTCTTGAAAATTTTGGTCTGGCGGTGCATCCACGGATGGCACTTTACGATGGTTAATCTGTCAAGTACAGTGTAAAGTGTCAACCCGCCTGTCAAGTCAACATCGAGGAAGTCATGGGTAAGAGGCTGAGCAACGCACCGGTCTACTACACCGTCGCCCAAATCCAGTTCAATCCCGTCCTGAATCTGGACGCATACATTTCGGCTATCCAAGCCAAAATGCGGGAAAAGCATTTTCCGGACTTCAAGCAGGAGGTGGTCCAGCGGCTTGTGCTTCCTTTTGGAGCTATTGAGCCTGGCCAGGTCGCGGCGCCGACCTTCACACCTCAGTCGAGGTATCAGTTTGGCGATATTTCGGGCAGCACAAGGTTCGTGCTGGAGACGAACGCACTGTCGTTTCAGACCACTGAGTACGAAACGTTCGATGCCTTTTCTCATGCGTTGTTGGCGGGTCTTGGCACTGTGCATGACGCCCTGCAACTGGATTTTATCGAGCGAATCGGCCTACGGTATCTGGATGCCGTGTTGCCGTCAGGAGAAAAGGAGTCGCTGCGAGACTTTCTCGTACCAGAGGTCCTCGGACTCTCATTGCGCGACCACGCACAACACCAACATTCGGTCAGTGAAACGCTCGTGACCAGTCCTGCAGGGCAGCTTGTCTCGCGCGTGATTATTCGTCATGGGCAAGTTGGTCTGCCAGTTGAACTGACCTCGCTGGCACCAAATATAGACCCTCGATTTACGCAGCACGTAGGCTTGCACGCCGTAATCGATACGGATGCCTCCGTCACTCAGCGAGAGGTGTTCGATTTGGAAAAAATCGAGGCCCGGTTGACAGCCCTTCACAACGAAATTGACAAGTGCTTCAAGGCTATCGTAACAGACCACGCTTTGGCCACTTGGGCCTGAAGGAGGCGCTATGAGCAGCGAGATGTCCTACGGTGGATGGGTTACCGAACGCCCGGCCGTGACTGGCGGTACTTCAAGCCTGGTGCGGCTGGTCGGGTGGGTCGCCGCTGCTGGGGCGGCATTGACCGTGATAGGTACGGGCGGCCACTTGTCACTGGAGCGCCTTCAATCGGGAGTTCAGCAAGCGCTCTATAGCACCGCTGATGTAGCGGTAGTTGACGATGTCCGAACGCCAGCTGAAGACCTTGCACGGATACGCGACGTGCTGCATCCGGCAGTGTCGGACCTGGCTGCGACACTCGGAGTGTCCCGTCAGTCCGTCTACAACTGGCTCAATGGGGAGCAAGTTGCAGAGGAGAATGCAGCTAGGTTGCAGGACCTTGCTCGAGCTGCTGATGTGCTGGCCCACGAAGGAGTCGCCGTAAATGCGGCATTGCTAAAGCGGAAATTTGCCAATGGCCGAACGCTCATGCAAGTCGCCCAGTCAGGAGAGTCTGCGCGCGACGCAGCGTTGGTGCTGGCGCAGATTCACCAGCGCGAGAGCGCTCAGCGTGAGCGTATGAACGCTCGAATTGCAAACCGCGCAAAGACGTCAGCTACTGCCGACTTTGACCTTCCTTCATCCAACGACCAGGCGTAAAGGTGCGAAGTGGTGGAGTGGAATCGTGAGACACCGTGGCGCCAAGGATTTCTGCTCAGCGACGCCGCAATTGATGCGTTGGGGCTTCGCCATGCGGCAAGTCCCGACAAGACGATAGTCGTCGTTGCAACTCACGACTGTGACCTCGCACAGGACCCGCAATTCGAGCCGGTCGTCGAGGTCGTCGTGGGATGTTTGACCGTGAAGGACGGCAACTGCACCCACGCCAAAAATGCGCGCAAGCTTCACGTTGAATTTGCAGGCGAGGCTCCCTTCTGGGCGGAGTTCGAGGCGACGGCCAAAGTTAGTATCGACAAGCTCAGGCTAAATGAATACTTGCCTCGGTCCGAAGTCCGCCTCCGTTCCGAGGACCACGCCGTCCTGCAGATGTGGCTGGCGAGTCGATACCGCCGCTCCGCTTTTGCGGATGAATTCGAGCGCCGGTTGACCAAGGAAACCAAGCTGGCGGAGAAAATCGCGAAGGCCGTCAAGCCGCATGGGGAATTGATTATCGGTGTCTTCTTCGACGTGGACGAAGGTGTGGAAGTTACTCGGAACGGTCCAGATGACACCTATGTGCTCGACATTACTATCCTTCACCAGGCGGCCCCTGATTTCGTCGCTGCGGAAAGCGCTGCAAGGGCGGCCGCTGATGCCATCGGGAAGGCGTTCAAGGAAAAGCTGCTCGCCCCTTCAAAGCAATGGCAGCAAATCGAACTCCGCTTTTGTGAGCCGATGTCGGAGTCGGTGCTGACGTACGAGATGTTCAAGCAGTTGAAGCGCTGGAGGCTGGAGCACATTAGTCTTGCCGCTGAGCCACAGCAGCCCGTGCTGGCCGAATAGCCGGGCATTGGGCCGACTGGTGATATTGCTGCATGATGGGCATCAGATGATGCTTATCGGGTTTGTGAATCCCCCAAGTCTTCGAAAAATCGCTCACCGGTGTCCTAATAGGACACTCGCGCAGCGTTCGGACGTTATGGAACGATGGCAAGGCTTGGGCGTGCGACAGGGGTTGAATTCGACAGAACTCGTATCTTCGAATGCAAAAGGAGGGGGATGAGATGTTTCAGGTCAGGGAGTCTCGCGGCGAACTTGAGCGGTTTCTCGAGCAGGATGTATCCCGGCTCGAAGGCGTCCTCCTCCAAATAAATAAGCGACCTTATGGGCCTGGGCGTAATTGACGAACAGGCCATGCCGCCGTTCGCCTTCAAGCCGATTCTTGATGTCGTTCGCTTCCTTTTCGATGCGGGCAACTAGGGTCTGATTCTTGTCGGACCCACTTCGCACGCGGACGACGAAATAGTCGTCCAACCGGCTGAGCTTGGGCTTAAGGCGTTGGCCTTTCAGCGACTCGACGTATGCGTCGGCTTTTTTCTTGGCGCTGTGGGCGAAGGTTTGCTTGAGGTCGTCACGATGCTTGACCGTTACGAGATACTGCGAGCGGTTTTCGATGGACGCCATGTCCATGCTCAATTTGTTGAGGAGCACGGTATACGTCGAACTAGTGCGCATGTTTTGTCGCTCGGCGCGTGGATTGTCAGAAAGTGCCTGAGAACAGTAGGCCAACTTTTTTTCGACTTTTTTCGCGATGGCGAATTCGGCCCGATTGCCACCGAATTGCCACTACCGAGCACACAAACAAAAACAGCGGACATCTAGTCCGCTGTTTGTAAGGAAAGATCTGGTCGGGGTGAGAGGATTCGAACCTCCGGCCTCTACGTCCCGAACGTAGCGCTCTACCAGGCTAAGCTACACCCCGAATTTGTTTTACCTGGACTTTTGAGGCGGTTTAGTCTCTTTCAAGACTGCCTCGATGTCGAGTAAGAACATAATTCTATCAGGCTTTCTTTGTAAATGGAATCTGGAAACGAAGAAATCGCGCTTGCCGCAGCATGCGCTTCCTTGCGCGCGCACTCCAGCGTGTGATCGAGCGCGCCGGAAGTCGTAATGGCGTGGAAGATCGTATCGAATCGATCGGTGCCGCCTTGCTCGATCGCCTCGCGCGCGAGTGTCGCTTGCTCCGGCGTGCCGTGCTCCATCAAATAGATGAGCGGCAGCGTGGGCTTGCCTTCGCGCAGGTCGTCGCCGGCATTCTTGCCCATGGATTCAGGCGTACCGGTGTAATCGAGCCAGTCGTCCATGATCTGAAACGCGGTGCCGATGCGCCGGCCGAATTCCGCCGCCGCTGCTTCCGTGCGCGCGTCAGAGCCTGAAAGTACCGCGCCGAGCTGGGCCGCCGCTTCGAAAAGCTTCGCCGTCTTGTAGCGGATCACCTGCATGTAACGCGCTTCGTCCACGTCCGGATCGTGCATGTTCAGAAGCTGCAGCACTTCGCCTTCGGAGATGACGTTGGTCGCGACGGATAGAATCTCCATCACGCGCATCTTGCCAACGGTCACCATCATTTCGAACGAGCGCGAATACAGGAAGTCGCCGACCAGCACGCTCGCGGCATTGCCGAAGAGCGCATTGGCCGTCTTGCGGCCGCGACGCAGGTCGGATTCGTCGACCACGTCGTCGTGGAGAAGCGTCGCCGTATGAATGAACTCGACCACGGCGGCCAGTTCATGCCGGTGCCCCGTCGTGTCCCCGAGCGCGCCCGCGACGAGTAGCAGGAGCGCCGGCCGCAAGCGCTTGCCGCCCGCGCCGATGATGTACTCGGAAATCTGGTTGATGAGCATCACTTCTGATGCCAGGCGCTGCCGGATGACGCGATTGACCTGCTGCATGTCCTCGGCGATCGGGGCAAGCAGTGCGGCGGCGTTGGGAGGGGAAGTGGCGGTGGACGACATGATCGGCTAATAAGGTGATGCGGCGGATTATAAGGCGAATCCGACTGACCACGCGTGTCGGGCGCGAGCATCGGAGGCGTTTGCCCGCGAAATCGGCGTCAAATCGGACTGTTTTCGCCGAGGATCGCGCCGTCATGCACAACGCACGGGATTGTCAATGCGTTTTGACGAAGCCTCTAACCCTATGTATAATCTCGTGTTTTCCTCGCGCGGTGCGTGGAAAAATGAATTCAGAGTGAGGTTCTCAATGTACGCGGTCATAAAAACCGGCGGCAAGCAGTACAAAGTTGCCGTTGGCGAAAAATTGAAAGTAGAACAGATACCGGCAGACATTGACGCTGAAATCACGCTCGACCAGGTTCTCGCAGTAGGCGAAGGCGAATCGATTAAGTTCGGTGCGCCGCTGGTCAGTGGGGCTTCCGTCAAGGCTACCGTGGTCTCCCAAGGTCGTCATGCCAAAGTGACCATCTTCAAGATGCGTCGCCGGAAGCACTACCAAAAGCACGCTGGCCATCGCCAGAACTATACCGAACTGCGCATCGACGCGATCAACGCCTAAGGCGCGGTCGCATCGTTATCGTTACGCGGAAATCGGTTAAGGAGCTAATCAAATGGCACACAAAAAAGCAGGCGGGTCTTCCCGCAACGGCCGCGACTCAGAATCGAAACGCCTCGGCGTGAAGGTTTATGGCGGCCAGGCAATCAACGCAGGCGGCATCATCGTTCGCCAGCGCGGCACGCGCATGCACCCGGGTGAAAACGTCGGCATCGGCAAGGATCACACGCTGTTCGCGCTGGCCGACGGTCACGTCAAGTTCGTGACGAAGGGCGCAGCAAGAAAGCACACGGTCGTCGTCGTCCCGGCAGCTTAAGTTTTACTGCACGGGCTTCAGGACCGACAAAGGCCCCGCGAAGTTCGCGGGGCCTTTTGTTTTTTGGATGCGCGAAACGCCGCATCGCCAGGAATTCTTCATCACCATGGCTGGCGCACGTCAGTCACGGCAAAATAGTATCTCGACCGGAACTTGAGCTTCAATGCAAGTTTCGGTCTCATCGAGCAGAAACACGGGACGGAGCAACGCATGAAGTTCATTGACGAAGCGAGAATTGA
Source organism: Caballeronia sp. GAWG2-1 (assembly GCF_023631405.1). Lineage (NCBI taxonomy): Bacteria > Pseudomonadati > Pseudomonadota > Betaproteobacteria > Burkholderiales > Burkholderiaceae > Caballeronia > Caballeronia sp. GAWG2-1. The sequence continues at coordinate 85,353 of NZ_JALQDD010000017.1, read as the reverse complement.
AGTCATCGCCGGCGACGGGGGAGATGGCAGCGCGTCGATGCGCCGCGAAAAATTCGTCCCGTTCGGCGGACCGGACGGCGGCGACGGCGGTCGCGGCGGCAGCGTCTACGCAGTTGCGGATCGCAATATCAATACGCTGATCGACTACCGGTTCTCGAAGAAGCATCAGGCGCGCAACGGCGAAAACGGTCGCGGCGCGGACTGCTACGGCAAAGGTGGCGACGACATCACGTTGCGCATGCCGGTCGGCACCATCATCACGGATCAGGACACGGGCGAACTCATCGCCGATCTGACCGAACACAATCAGCAGATTCTGATTGCCCAAGGCGGCTCGGGCGGCCTCGGCAATCTACATTTCAAGTCGAGCACGAACCGTGCGCCGCGTCAGAAGACCGACGGCAAGCCGGGCGAGCGCCGCATGCTCAAGCTCGAGCTGAAGGTGCTCGCGGATGTCGGTCTGCTCGGCATGCCGAACGCGGGAAAATCCACGTTTATCGCGTCGGTGTCGAACGCGCGGCCGAAGATCGCCGATTATCCCTTCACCACGCTTGCGCCGAATCTCGGCGTAGTGCGCGTGGGTCCGAGCAAGAGCTTCGTGATCGCGGACATTCCCGGCCTGATCGAAGGCGCGGCGGAAGGCGCGGGGCTTGGGCATCGCTTTCTGCGTCACTTGCAGCGCACGGGCGTGCTGTTGCATCTGGTCGATCTCGCCCCGTTCGATGAAAACGTCGATCCCGTTGCCGAGGCGAAGGCCATCGTCAACGAACTGCGCAAATACGACGAGTCGCTCTACGAAAAGCCGCGCTGGCTCGTGCTGAACAAGCTCGACATGGTGCCGGAAGACGAACGTCGCGCGCGTATCGACGACTTCGTCGAGCGTTTCGAATGGACCGGGCCGGTGTACGAGATTTCGGCGCTGACCGGTCAGGGTTGCGAGGCGCTCATCTACGCAATCTACGACTACATTTCGCAGAACTCGGACGCGTCGCGCGCGGCCGAGGCCGAGGATCTCGCGGCGGACGTGCGCTTTCGCGACACGCCTGTGAAAGAGCAAGCAGACAAAGACGTAGACGAAGAGTAACGACGCGGCCCGCCCGCGTGGGCCGCGACACCCGAGGAGAATGCGCACGATGCGTTCGGTCATCGCCGCTGCGAAGCGAATCGTAGTGAAAGTAGGGTCTAGCCTCGTTACAAACGACGGGCGCGGGCTCGATCATGCGGCAATCAATCGCTGGGCGGCGCAAATCGCGGCCTTGCGCGAGCAGGGCAAGGAAGTCGTGCTGGTGAGTTCCGGCGCGATCGCGGAGGGCATTCATCGGCTTGGATGGACCAAGCGTCCGCGCGAAATCGACGAATTGCAGGCCGCCGCCGCCGTCGGGCAGATGGGGCTTGCGCAGGTCTACGAGAGCAGCTTCGGCGCGCACGGCATTCGCACCGCGCAGATTCTGCTGACGCACGCCGACCTGGCCGACCGCGAGCGCTATCTGAACGCGCGTTCCACTTTGCTCACGCTGCTGCGTCTGGGCGCGGTGCCGATCATCAACGAGAACGACACGGTCATCACCGACGAAATCAAGTTCGGCGACAACGACACGCTCGGCGCGCTCGTGGCGAATCTGATCGAAGGCGACGCGCTCGTCATTCTCACCGACCAACGCGGCCTCTTTACCGCCGATCCGCGCAAGGACCCGAGCGCGACGCTCGTCGAACAGGCGGACGCCGGCACGCCAGAACTCGAAGCCATGGCGGGCGGCGCGGGTTCGAGCCTCGGACGCGGTGGCATGCTGACGAAGATTCTCGCGGCGAAGCGCGCGGCGCATAGCGGCGCGAACACGGTGATCGCAAGCGGCCGCGAAGCCGATGTGCTCACGCGGCTCGCTTCCGGCGAGATGATCGGCACGCAACTCATCGCGCGTACGGCGCGCATTGCGGCGCGCAAGCAGTGGATGGCGGATCACCTTCAAATGCGCGGTCACGTGGTGATCGACAGCGGCGCGGTTCAGAAGGTCACAGCCGAAGGCAAGAGCTTGCTGCCGATCGGCGTGATCGACGTGAAGGGCGCGTTCGATCGCGGCGAAGTCATCGCCTGTTTGGACGACGAAGGACGCGAAGTGGCGCGCGGTATCACGAATTACAGCAGTTCGGAAGCGCGGCTGATTCATCGGCGGCCGAGCGGCGAGATCGAAACGGTGCTCGGCTATATGCTGGAGCCGGAGCTGATTCACCGCGATAATCTGGTGCTCGTCTGAGACTTGATACGTAAAAGGCCCGCTTGAAAGCGGGCCTTTTCGCATGAGCGCACGTTCGACGCAACTCAACTCAACGTAAACTCAACGCAACCCAACTTCAGCGCACGTTGATGGAACTCTGTGTGCGCTTGTACTGAATGTTGCTGGCGATCTGCTTGGCCGTGCCGACCGGCAGTTTGCTCGTGCAGAAATAATCCTGATACAGCGCCGCCTGATACGCATTCAATTCGCCATTTTCTATGCGGCGAAAGTCGAATGCGACCTCGCGATCCCAGGCCGTACCGTTATCGTTGATGCTCGCGTAGCGGCGCCATTCGTAGGTATCGCAGCGAATGCCTTCGTAATTCACATTGCGCGCGCCGCTCGGGCTCGTCGCGACGATCACGTAGCGAATGACGCCATCCTTGCCGACCGAAAGCGAAGTCTTGTCGACGGCGAAAATCAGCGGCGTATTCTGCGACACGTTGAACGCAAGCAGATTCGAGGCTTCGGGCAGCGGCGGAAGCGTATCGACCTTTTCCTCGGTCCACTCCGGCTTCTGGTCGAGCAGATAGGTGAAGACGCCATCGTCCTGTGTGGACGGGCCTTTGTTGCTGGAGCAGGCAGCGAGCGTGGCCAGCATGGCCACGGATACCGCAGCGGACAACGCAAATGAACCAATGGCTTTCAATTCGATCTTCCCGAAAACAGGTGCGCATACGGCAACAGCACGGCGAATTACTCGCCGTGCCGTGCTCAGTGTCAAAGTAAAAGAAGAACCGCAGTGATCAGTCGCACGAAGACCGCTGCACGATGATATGCACTTCCTCGCTGATCGTGCATTCTGCCTGAACCTCGTTGCCAGCGACGGTTACAGCAGGTGCTTCGATCGTCATCGTCTGGACGACGCGTGGATAGCGCGGTCCGTGATGCGCGACGCGCTCGCCGCGTTCGACGCGGGAGTTGGTACGCCGCAAGAAGCGGGATAGCTCGGTCAGAGCCAGTTGATAAACGTCACGCTTGAACTCGATTACCGCATCCAGCGGGACCCAGTATTCGTTCCAGCGCCAGGCATCGAATTCCGGATGGTCCGTCGCGCGCAGGCAAATGTCACAGTCGCGTCCCACCATGCGCAGCAGAAACCAGATCTGTTTCTGTCCGCGATAATGTCCGCGCACTTCGCGCTTGATGAACTTATCCGGCACCTCATAACGCAGCCAGTCGCGCGTGCGACCGACGACCTTGACGTGCTCCGGAAGCAAGCCGGTTTCTTCGTGTAACTCCCGATACATCGCTTGCACAGGGGTCTCACCGTACTTGATGCCCCCTTGCGGAAACTGCCAGGAATGTTCACGCAGCCGCTTACCCCAAAACACTTCGTTGCGCGCGTTCAAGAGGATGATGCCGACGTTCGGGCGAAAGCCTTCACGATCCAGCATACAACCACCTTCGAATCCTTTAAAATTGCTTTGATTATAAACAGATAACGGGCACGGCGTATTGGAATCAACCCGCGGAACCGGCCTTCGTCATTAGCCCGGGTTCGAAGCACGCATAAGCGACTTTTTGCCAGAGCACTCCGCGTGCGGCAAAATCTTCTTCCGTTGGCCGAAGTAGCGCATCGACGCGCCGCCTCTGCTCCGTACAAAGCCGTCGTCCGTCCCGTCGTTCAAACGTATCGCCAGTTTCGAGAGCCAGAGCTTTCGGAGCGCGTGGCGCATTTGGAAAACTTGAATGAAAGCATCCCGTTTCTTCATCGGCACCCTGAAAGAGGCGCCCTCCGAGGCCGAAATCGTCAGCCACAAGCTCATGATGCGCGCCGGCATGATCCGTCGCGTCGCGGGCGGCATTTACGATTACCTGCCAATCGGCTTGCGTTCGGTACGCAAGGTCGAGGCCATCGTGCGTGAAGAGATGAACCGCGCGGGCGCGCTCGAACTGCTGATGCCCGCCGTGCAGCCCGCCGAACTGTGGCAGGAATCGGGACGCTGGGAACAATACGGCCCCGAACTGCTGCGCTTCAAGGACCGTCACGACCGCGACTTCGTCATGGGCCCGACGCACGAGGAAGTGGTGACCGAGATCGCGCGCAGCGCAATCAAGAGCTATCGGCAGTTGCCGGTGAACTTCTATCAGGTGCAGACGAAGTTCCGCGATGAAATCCGCCCGCGCTTCGGTGTCATGCGTGGCCGCGAGTTCATCATGAAAGACGCGTATTCGTTCGATAAAGACACGGCCGGCCTCGCCGAGTCGTATCGGAAAATGTTCGATGCCTACGTGCGCATCTTCACGCGCATCGGCCTGGAGTTTCGCGCCGTCGCGGCGGACAACGGTTCGATTGGCGGCAGCGGCTCGCATGAATTCCACGTAATCGCCGAGACGGGCGAGGACGACATCGCGTATTGCCCGGCTTCGGATTTCGCGGCGAACGTCGAGGCTGCCGAAGGCGTGCCGCTCATCGCCACGCGCGCCGCGCCCGCCGAAGAGCTCAAAAAGACGCCGACGCCCGGCAAGGCGAAGTGCGAAGCCGTCGCCGAGTATCTCGGCATTCCGCTCGAGCGCACGATCAAGTCGATCATTCTCGCCACCGACAACGAAGGCGCCGAGCCGACCATCTGGCTTCTGATGCTGCGCGGCGACCATTCGTTGAACGACATCAAGACGGGCAAGTTGCCGGGCCTCAAGGGTTATCGCTTCGCGACGGAAGCGGAGATCGTCGAATGGTTCGGCACGCCGCCGGGCTATCTCGGCCCAATCGGCATGAAAAAGCCGGTGCGCGTGATCGCCGACAGCACGGTCGCGAACATGAGCGACTTCGTGGTCGGCTCGAACGAAGTGGATTTCCACACGACCGGCGTGAACTGGGGCCGCGATCTGCCCGAGCCGGAAGTCGCGGATATCCGCAACGTCGTCGCGGGCGATCCCTCGCCGGACGGTAAGGGCACGCTCGAAATCTGTCGCGGTATCGAAGTGGGCCACGTGTTCCAGCTTGGCACCAAGTACTCGGATTCGATGGGCGCGACCTTCCTCGACGAAAACGGCAAGCCCGCGCCCATGCAGATGGGCTGCTACGGCATCGGAATCACGCGTATTCTGGGCGCAGCCATCGAACAGAACTTCGACGACAAGGGCATCATCTGGCCGGAAGCCATTGCGCCTTTCGAAGTCGTGATCTGCCCGATGGGCTACGACCGCAGTGAAGCCGTGCGCGAGCAGGCCGACAAGCTCTACGCGACCTTGCAGGAAGCCGGCCTCGACGTAATTCTCGACGATCGCGGTGAGCGCCCGGGCGTGATGTTCGCGGACTGGGAGCTGATCGGCGTGCCGCATCGCATCGTCATTGGCGATCGCGGGCTCAAGGACGGCAAGCTGGAATATCAGGCGCGCCGCGATACCGAAGCCACGCTCGTGCCGGTGAACGAGGCAGCGGGCATGGTGACGGCCAAGATTCGTGAGGCGCTCGCGGAGTAACGTGCAATACAACTTCCTGTCGGCAACGATTCTGCTTCTGTTGATTACCGATCCGCTCGGCAATATTCCAATCTTCATCAACGCACTGCGCGGCGTCGCTATCGAGCGGCGTCGCGTCGTGATCTTGCGGGAAGTGGCGATTGCGTTCGTGATCCTGCTGGTGTTCATGCTGGCCGGCGACCGCTTCCTGCGCGCGATGAACTTGACGGATCTGTCGTTGCGTATCGGTGGCGGGATCGTGCTGTTTCTGATCGCGCTGCGGATGATCTTTCCGCATCCCGACGGCCCGATGGGCGGCGACTCGCGCGGCGGCGAACCGCTTATCGTGCCGCTCGCCATTCCCGCGCTTGCGGGACCGTCCGCGCTTGCCACGGTAATGCTGCTGACATCGCAAGCGCCGGGGAAGATGCTGGAATGGATCGGCGCGCTCACGGTCACCATGGTTGTGTGCGCCATCGTGCTCGTGCTGGCCGAGAAGATTCAACACTGGCTCGGCGAGCGCGCGGTGACGGCATTCGAGCGCTTGATGGGGCTCGTGCTCGTGGCCATTTCGGTCGAGATGATGCTCACGGGCATACGGACCTTCGTGCATCAGCTATGAAAAAAGCGGCCTCGGCCGCTTTTTTTCACTGACTACCGAACGAACGCTCATGCGCCTTCGGTTAGCGCGCGAATGGTCGGCAGATTCCGCCAGTAACCCTTCGCGTCCATGCCGCAGCCGAACACATAACGGTCCGGCACTTCGAAGCCGCAGAAATCAGGACGCAGCGGTTTCGCCTTTGGAATGATCTTCTCGCACAGCACCGCCGACAAAAACTGCTTCGCGCCCATCGCCATGATGCGGTCGCGGATAGCAGCCATGGTTTCGCCTTCGTCGAGGATATCGTCGAGTACGAGCACCACGCGATCTTTCACCGATTCGGCCGGCGCCACGCGCCACTGCATTTCGCTGCCGCCCTTGATGGCGTTGCGATAGCGCGTCAGATGGATGTAGTCGAACTCGAGCGGGAAGTCGAGATGCGGCAGCAGCATGCCGGTGAAAACGGCCGCGCCTCCCATGACCGAAAGCACGAGCGGGAAATCGTCGCTCGTTGCCGCCTTGATGGCTGCAGCCATGCGTTCGATCGATGCGTTGACGGCCTCGACCGAAACGATCTCTTCGGAGTGGCTGAAAATATGGAGAGCTTCTTCGCGATTCATAGAGGGAAGCGGGGAGGCGGACTACTTAGTGTGGAAAGAAACGGCGGCGTGCGCCCTATGATAAACCCGCGCTCCTCGCGGCGTTCGGCGCGAGCGCGGGCCTGTTCTGTCGCGCCTAGCGCATGCCGGGCATCATGCCCTTCATGCCGCGCATCATCTTTTGCAGGTTGCCGCCCTTGAGCTTCTTCATCATGCCGCGCATTTGCTCGTACTGGTTCAGCATGCGGTTGACTTCCTGCACATGCACGCCCGCGCCCGCCGCGATACGACGCTTGCGCGCGGCCTTGATGAGCTCGGGCTTCGCGCGTTCCTGAAGCGTCATGGAATTAATGATGCCTTCCATGCGGCGCATCTGCTTCTCGGCGTTGTTCATGTCCGCGCCTTGCGCCGCTTGCTGAAACTGCGCCGGCAGCTTGTCCATGAGCGAAGAGAGGCCGCCCATTTTCTTCATCTGCGAGAGCTGCGCCTTGAAGTCGTTCAGGTCGAAGTCGCCGCCTTTCTTGACCTTGTCGGCGAGTTGCTGCGCGGCTTGCGTGTCGACGCCGCGCTGCGCTTCCTCGACGAGCGCGAGAATGTCGCCCATGCCGAGAATCCGGTTCGCCATGCGATCCGGATGGAACACTTCGAGACCGTCGAGCTTTTCCGCGACGCCGACGAACTTGATCGGCTTGCCGGTGACATGACGCACGGAGAGCGCCGCGCCGCCGCGCGAGTCGCCGTCGAGCTTGGTGAGCACGACGCCGGTGAGCGGCAGGGCGTCGTTGAACGCCTTGGCGGTGTTGACCGCGTCCTGACCGAGCATGGCGTCGACGACGAAGAGCGTTTCGGCGGGCTTGAGCAGCGCGTGTAGCTCGCTGATCTCCTTCATCATGGCTTCGTCGATACCGAGACGGCCGGCCGTGTCGACGATCACGACGTCATGGTAGTGGCGCTTGGCCCAGTCGATTGCCGCGCGCGCGATATCCGCGGGCTTCTGATCCGGCTCGGACGGGAAGAAGTCCGCGCCGACCTGCTCGGTCACCGTCTGCAACTGACGAATAGCCGCCGGACGATACACGTCGACAGAAACCGTCAGCACCTTCTTCTTGCTCTTTTCGCGCAGCAGCTTGGCGAGCTTGCCGGTGGTCGTGGTCTTGCCCGCGCCCTGCAGGCCGGCCATGAGGATGACGGCGGGCGGCGTGACCGCGAGATTCAGTTCGGCGGCCTTGCCTTCGTAGTCGCCGCCGATCACGGCAGTCAGTTCGCGCTGCACGACGCCGACGAGCGCCTGGCCCGGCGAAAGGCTCGACAGGACTTCCTCGCCGAGCGCCTTTTCCTTCACCTTGGCGATGAATTCGCGCACGACCGGCAGCGCCACGTCTGCTTCGAGAAGCGCGAGACGCACTTCGCGCAGCATCTCCTGCGTGTTGGCCTCGGTGAGGCGGGCCTCGCCGCGCAGCGTCTTGACGACGCGCGCCATCCGTTGAGTGAGGTTGTCGAGCATGGGGAGCGCTATAGAATGCGGCCCAGAATTCACAGTGACATGGCGCGCTCACCGCGCTGCGCACTATGCTGGCGCAAGGGTGAAGGCGTCGCGGAACCGGGGCCTAGTGTAAACTTCGAACATGGATATTGTACTGTATGCCCTCACTGCGCTTCTCTACGGCGGACTAGCCGTGGCGGGGTGGCGCGCGCATCGTCATACCGCCGTCGAACCGGCGCTGGCGGGCGTGCCTGCGGGCGTAGGCTCGATGACATCGACGTCGCGCGCATCGGGCATGAGCGGTGTCGGGCGCGCTTTATTATTAGTGGCATTGCTGGTGCATGGCGTTCTGCTGCACACCACCATCTTTCCGCAGAACGCGATGATCTTCGGCTTCGCGTTCGCGCTCTCGGCCATGTTCTGGCTGGGCGCGGGCATCTACTGGATCGAAAGCTTCTTCTTTCCGCTCGACGGCCTGCGTCTGCTCGTGTTGCCGCTCGCTTGCGTGGCGTCCTTGCTGCCGCTTCTGTTCGGCGGCGTGCGCGTGCTCTCGTATTCCGCCGCGCCAATGTTCAAGCTGCATTTTCTGATCGCCAATATCGCTTATGGGCTGTTCGCCATCGCGGCGCTGCATGCGGTGCTCATGTTGCTGCTCGAGCGCCGGCTGCAGCGCATGCGCGGCCTCAACACGCGTCATGCGGCCAATGGCGGCTGGCTCGCGAGCTGGCTCGATACCTTGCCGCCGCTGCTTACACTCGAAAAGCTGCTGTTCAGATTGATCGCGGCTGGCTTCGTGCTGCTTACGCTGACGCTGGTGTCGGGCATCGCGTTCAACGAGCAACTGGTCGATCGCGCGCTGCGTCTCGATCACAAGACCGTGTTCGCGTTCCTTTCCTGGGTAATGTTCGGCGCACTGCTGACCGCGCGACGCGTTTCCGGCTGGCGCGGACGCGCTGCCTTGCGCTGGGTGCTCGCTTCGTTCGTCGCATTGTTGCTGGCTTACGTGGGCAGCCGGTTCGTCTTCGAAGTGCTGCTGCATCGCGCAGTGGTGTGAGCGCGGCATTTCCAACCTGTTCAAGTCGATGCGAAACTTCATTCTTCTGATCGCGCTCTTCTTCGTGACCCAATGGCTCCTGAAGAAACTGCGCCGCGCCAACGAGCGCGCTCAAGCCGATGCGCGTTCGTCGGCGGGAAGCGGCGCGCCGGGTTCATCGGGCGCTGCGGGTGCTGCGGGTGCCACTGGTGCGCGTCGCACGCGTGGCGGCGCCGCTGCGAGCGATGCTCCGCAGCTCACCGATCCGCTCATCCGCTGCGTGCAATGCGGCGTGCATACGCCACGCAGCGAGTCGATCGTGGTGGCGGGACAGCGCTTTTGTTGCGATGAACACGCGCGACGTCATGCCGCGAGCCCGCGAGGGCGCGACGCGCGTTGAGCCTTCGGTGCCGAAACGAACATGCGCCGCCTCACGTCGAGGATGTCTTGCAGACCGCAAAGGCGCGCTGTTCCCGCAAAGGCCGTGCTGCGGTAAGCACGGTCATCCTCCCTTGACACGCACTAAGCGCATGCGGCGGCTACTTGGCCAACCGTGAACGTGAGATGCGGTTTGCAGCGTCTTTAGTGCGGCGAGCGCAGTCTCATGCATCTAAACTCTCGTCGACCGCGAACGCCTGTATCGCCAGGATGGCATCGGCGTGAACGTCCCGCACGCGCAAAGACTCAAATCGGCCTTCGCGTATAGCGCAATCACGCGCCCGATTCACGCCTGTCCACACATCTTGACTTCGTTATAAACGCCTCGCGGAAGCTCCGTCTCGCTGCGCCGCAGCAAGCTCACGCCCGATCCCTTGCCGTGCTTTGACGCAGCAAAAGTCAACCCCGTGAGCGCATGGTCAGAGCAAATAAAACTTTTTGAGACTGTGCGAAAGTCCACTATACTTGGTGCCGAAAGACGTACTTTGCACTATATCTTGTGTTGTTGAGGCGGCGCCCGCTCTAATGAGCCGGCGCCGTCGGCTTTCCGGCGTAAGAGAAGTTGGCTGGCCCGGGGCGGTGCGCGCGACGCTTCCATCTGCGAGGAATGGGGCATCGGGTGTATCGAGCGCCAGCAAGAAGCACCGTGAAGAAGGCATGCAAGTGAACGTGAGTCGGAACGTGAGTCGGAACGTGAGTTGAAACGTGAAATCGCGTCGACCGACACCGCGCGCCAACGCGGGCATCGCATGAGACGCCAGAAACAATGCGGGCCGTTATCGGCGTTATTTTTTGCGCGATTCGTGTTCCGAGCCTGCTGTATTCACAGCCTGGCTTTACCGTCAAACATCGCGCGTGTCGCATCGGTTCAACGACGACAGCAAACGCGCGCGGCATAAGTGATAAATCCGCGGACCATCCGCACCATTCGAACATCAGGAGTTTTGCACATGCAAACCACCGAGAACGCCACGACTTCCTTCGAAGGCGCATCCGCGCGGCCGCAGGGCGGCGCCAATGCATCGGGCGCGCCAGCGCTCGCGCCGAACACGACGTACGCGGACTACAAAGTCATCCGCCGCAACGGAAGCGTGGTGTCGTTCGAGCCGTCGAAGATCGCCATCGCGGTCACGAAGGCGTTCATCGCCGTGAACGGCGGTCAGGGCGCGGCGTCCGCTCGCGTGCGCGTACTCGTCGACCAACTGACGCAAGCCGTCGTGCGCGCGCTCGTGCGCAGCCGTCCGCATGGCGGCACGTTCCATATCGAAGACATTCAGGATCAGGTCGAACTCGCGCTGATGCGCGGCGGCGAGCACAACGTCGCGCGTGCCTATGTGCTGTATCGCGAGAAGCGCACGCAAGAGCGCGCGCACGCGCCGGAAGTCCGGGCGAACGCGAGCGGCATCAACGTGGTGGACAACGGCGTCACGCATCCGCTCGATCTGGACGCGCTCAAGGCTCTGATCGTCTCGGCCTGCGCCAATCTGGGCGATGCCGTCTCCGCCGACCCGATCGTCGCCGAAACGGTGAAGAACCTGTACGACGGCGTGCCGATGAGCCAGGTCTACGACTCGGCCATCCTCGCCGCGCGCACGATGATCGAAAAAGACCCGGCGTACAGCCAGGTCACCGCGCGCATCCTGCTGCACACGATCCGCCGCGAAATTCTCGAAGGCGAAGTGACGCAAGCCGAAATGGGCGAGCGCTACGCCGAATACTTCCCGCAATTCATCAAGCAGGGCGTGCAAGCCGAACTGCTCGACGACAAGCTCCAGCAATTCGACCTGAAGCGTCTCGGCGCCGCGCTCGACGCGAGCCGCGATCTGCAATTCGGCTATCTCGGCCTGCAGACGCTGTACGACCGCTACTTCCTGCACACGGAAGGCAAGCGTATCGAACTGCCGCAAGCGTTCTTCATGCGCGTCGCAATGGGTCTGTCGCTCAACGAGATCGACCGCGAAGCGCGCGCCATCGAGTTTTACAACGTGCTGTCGTCGTTCGACTTCATGTCGTCCACGCCCACGCTCTTCAACTCCGGCACGCGCCGTTCCCAGCTTTCGTCGTGCTATCTGACGACCGTCGCCGACGACCTCGACGGCATCTACGAAGCGCTCAAGGAAAACGCGCTGCTCTCGAAGTTCGCGGGCGGGCTCGGCAACGACTGGACGCGCGTGCGTGCGCTCGGCTCGCACATCAAGGGCACCAACGGCAAGTCGCAAGGCGTCGTGCCGTTCCTGAAGGTCGTGAACGATACGGCCGTCGCGGTGAATCAGGGCGGCAAGCGCAAGGGCGCGGTGTGCGCGTATCTGGAGACGTGGCACCTGGACATCGAGGAATTCCTAGAACTGCGCAAGAACACGGGCGATGACCGTCGCCGCACCCACGACATGAACACGGCGAACTGGATTCCCGACCTGTTCATGAAGCGCGTGCACGAAGGCGGCGACTGGACGCTATTCTCGCCGGCTACCTGCCCGGACCTGCACGACCTGTTCGGCGCGGCTTTCGAAAAGGCCTACACGGCTTACGAAGAGAAAGCGGCGCGCGGCGAGATCAAGCTGTTCAAGAAGCTGCCCGCGGCGCAACTGTGGCGCAAGATGCTCGGCATGCTGTTCGAGACCGGCCATCCGTGGATCACGTTCAAGGACCCGTGCAACGTGCGCTCGCCGCAGCAGCACGTGGGCGTCGTGCACTCGTCGAACCTGTGCACGGAAATCACGCTGAACACGAGCGACAACGAAATCGCCGTGTGCAATCTGGGTTCCGTGAACCTGGTCGCGCACCTGGCGAAACAGGCGGACGGCACGCTCGCGCTGGATCACGCGAAGCTCAAGCGCACCATCAGTGTGGCGATGCGCATGCTCGACAACGTCATCGACATCAATTACTACGCGGTGGCGAAGGCGCGTAACTCGAACCTGAAGCATCGTCCGGTGGGCATGGGCATCATGGGCTTCCAGGACTGCCTGCATCTGCTGCGCACGCCGTATGCGTCGCAAGAAGCGGTCGAGTTCGCGGATCGTTCGATGGAAGCCGTCTGCTACTACGCTTACTACGCGTCGACGGAACTGGCGGAAGAGCGCGGCCGTTACTCGAGCTATCGCGGCTCGTTGTGGGATCGCGGCATCCTCCCGCAGGACACGCTGCAGTTGCTGGCCGAGGCGCGTGGCGGTTATGTCGAAGTCGACACGTCCGAATCCATGGACTGGTCCGTGCTGCGTTCGCGCATCTCGACGCACGGCATGCGCAATTCGAATTGCGTGGCGATTGCGCCGACGGCGACGATCTCGAACATCATCGGCGTGTCGGCGTGTATCGAGCCGACGTTCCAGAACCTGTACGTCAAGTCGAACTTGTCGGGCGAGTTCACGGTGGTCAACGACTACCTGGTGCGCGACCTGAAAGCGCGCGGCCTGTGGGACGAAGTCATGGTGTCGGACCTGAAGTACTTCGACGGCACGCTGTCGCGCATCGACCGCATTCCGGCCGATCTGCGCGCCATTTACGCCACCGCGTTCGAACTGGACGCGAAGTGGGTGGTGGAAGCGGCGGCGCGTCGCCAGAAGTGGATCGATCAGGCGCAGTCGCTCAATATCTACATGGGCGGCGCATCAGGCAAGAAGCTGGACGAGGTCTACAAGCTCGCATGGCTGCGCGGCCTCAAGACCACCTACTATCTCCGCACGATGGCGGCGACGCACGTCGAGAAGTCGACGGTGGCGCACGGCGCGCTCAACGCGGTTCCTTCAGGCGATGGCGGTAGCGGTGCCGCTGGCGCTGGTGGTGCGGACGGATTCAACGGCGGCGCGGTTGGCGGTGCGGCGGCGGGCGGATTCAACGCTGCGGCGGTGGCTGCTGCCGTGCCGGTTGAAGCGGCTCCGGAAGCGGATGGGCCCGTCTGCATGATGCGTCCCGGCGACCCCGGCTTCGACGAGTGCGAAGCTTGTCAGTAAGCTAGTTGCTGGCGGTTTGATCAGGTAGGGCTTTATGTTTCACGCCGGGCCGGCATTGCGTGCTTCGTTGAAGGAAGCGCGCGGTGCCGGCCCGGTTTCGTTTTGGTTCGATCGTTCTGTTTGCTTCGCGGCTTTGCAGCGTGGCGCTTCAGGCTTTCATCAACCTCGCGTTCCTCGCGAAATCTCCGATCCGGCATCGAGCGGCAATCGCGCGGTTATCGGCATCGACAAGAACGAAAACATTCCGACGACGAAAAACGCGGGCCAAAAATCCGACCACTGCACAGCCGAATGTCCGTTCAGATACTGCGAGAACTCGAGCGTCACGCCGGCGATCGTCACACCCAGCCCGAGCGATACCTGCTGCACGAAGCTCGCGAGACTCGTCGCGCGTCCGACATCGCGCGTTTCGATCTCCGCATAAGCGAGCGAGTTGAGGCTCGTGAACTGCAATGCGGGAAAGAAGCCGCCGAGCAGCACGACTGCCCAGATCAGCCAGGTCGGCGTGCCCGGAAAGAAGGTCCCGCAGGCGGCGATGGCAATTCCGGAAAGCGCCGCGTTGAAGAAGAGCGTGCGTCGAAAGCCGAAGCGCCGCAACACGCGCGACGCCAGCGAGCGCATGAACATGCCGCCGAAAGCCGAAGCGCAGGTGATCGCGCCGGACTTGAAGGCCGTCATGCCGAGCCCTTCCTGCAACGCGAGCGGCAGCAGAAACGGCACCGCGCCAAGCCCGATGCGAAAGAGCGATCCGCCGATCACGCTCGCCTGAAACGTCGGCACCTTGAAGAAGCGCAGATCGAGCAGCGGCCGTTCGACGCGCGCCGCATGCATGATGTAGAACGAGACCATGAGCGCGCCGACGACGCACATCGCAACGGCCACGCTTGGCGACACGAGCTCGCCGCCCACGAGCGACAAGCCGAGCAGCAGCAGCACGCCCGCGCCCGCCGAGAGAAAGAAGCCGAACCAGTCGAGCCTGCCCGGATGCTCCTCGCGCGAATCCGCGATGTAGCGGTTGGTCAGATAGATACCGAGAATGCCGATCGGAATGTTGATGAAGAAGATCAGCCGCCAGTGCAGATAGGTCGTGATGAAACCGCCGAGCAGCGGCCCCACGGCGGGTCCGAGCATTGCGGGCAGCGAGAGATAGTTCATCGCGCGAATGAAGTCCGCGCGCCGCACCGAGCGGAAGATGATGATGCGCCCGACCGGCACCATCATCGCGCCGCCGACGCCTTGGATGAAGCGCGCCACCGTGAATGGTCCGAGCGAGGTGGACGCCGCGCATAGGATAGAGCCGACCACGAACACGCCGATGGCCGCACGAAACACGGTGCGTGCGCCGAAGCGGTCGGCGACCCAGCCGCAGATCGGTATGAAGACGCCAAGGCCGAGCACATAACTCGTGACGGCAATCTTCAGCGTGACGGGATCGCGCCCGAAGGCACGCGCCATTTCGGGAATCGCAGTGACGATGACATTGGCATCGACGCTTTCCATGAACATCGCGCACGCGACGATGAGAGGGGCGATGAGAGCTTTGGCGATCGGCATGGAGAATCGCGTTCGACACGAGGCAGCGAGAGCGGCGATTATGGCACCGATATGGAGCAGCCGACGAGTACGAAACTCGCAACGCGCCGCGATGAACATGGAAGAGGAGTGAAGAAGCGATGGACCCGCAAGACCTGCAACGACTCGTCACGCAGACGATGCCCTACGGCAAGTACAAGGACCGGCTCATCGCCGACTTGCCCGCTCACTATCTCGCGTGGTTCGCGCGTGAGGGTTTTCCAGAGGGCAAGCTGGGTCGCCTGCTTGCGCTCATGCATGAGATCGACCATAACAATTTGCGCTCTCTGCTCGATCCGCTGCGAGGCCGCTGAGGCTGTGCGTCAAGCGCTATAGGTTGTATTTGCCGGGAACGCAAGACACAATATCTAGTGGAAATTGGATGCGCCAAATGCTAGACTTCGGCAACGGTTTCGACGCATCGGAGCGCTTTGCCGAGAGGTCGAAAACAGCCTTCGGTGCATGCATGAACAGGCTTCGAACCCTTGCATCGAGTCACTCGTCGAGCTCATGCATCCGCGTCTCGCGAGACCACGGCAAAGCACATCGAAGCACGGCGAAGAGCATGCAGAGATGACGTATCGACACCACGAATCATCCAAGCGCTTGAGTCTTGTGACATCGCTCGACATTGCATCGCTCGAACATCGCAAGCAAGAACGTCAGCGCTACGCGGCATCTATCGCGAAGAGAGTCATCGAGCAAGCGCGAAGTCACGCGACATGATTTGATCGTCAGCCGCAAAGCCTTATGCGGCAACGCTCTCAGAGCTTCGAGAGAACACGGTCGAAGCACTCGCCGATGTCATCGAACACACTCGATCAGGACCGCTTCACACACGCTTCCACCGATCTTGCATGACGCTTCACACACGATGTGATGAACCAAATGTTGTATGCAGGAAGCAACGCCGAAACTAAAACGCGTGAAAACGAGAATTTCCATGAGCAAACTCTTTTAATGCTCATGGAAAGATGGTACAAACCGAACTAAATTGATGGTGAGAATTTATGCTCAACTGGGATGACGAGACCACTGCCGTAGCTCCCTCGAGCGCTTCGCAACAGAACCCGTTGCAGAACGCTCAAGGCACGACTTTCGGTACGCAAGGTACAGCGCATGTCGATCATCGTGCTGCCCAAGCTCATCAAGCTGCTCATCAGATCGCGCAAGCGAACAACATCTTCTCCGATGGCTTCGTTCCGCCCGCAGCCGCGACTCCTTCCGCTGGCGTCATCGCCGCGCAAAGCGAAGCACGCGTCAACGTCGCGGACAAACGCATCATCAACGGCAAGACCGACGTCAATCAGTTGGTGCCGTTCAAGTACAAGTGGGCGTGGGAAAAGTACCTTGCGGGTTGCGCGAACCATTGGATGCCGCAGGAAGTGAACATGTCGCGCGACATCGCCCTGTGGAAAGACCCGAACGGTCTTTCGGACGACGAGCGCCGCATCGTCAAGCGCAACCTGGGCTTCTTCGTCACGGCAGACTCGCTCGCCGCGAACAACATCGTGCTCGGTACGTACCGTCACATCACCGCTCCCGAGTGCCGCCAGTTCTTGCTGCGCCAGGCGTTCGAAGAAGCCATCCATACGCACGCGTATCAGTACATCGTCGAATCGCTCGGGCTCGATGAAAGCGAAATCTTCAACGCCTATCACGAAGTCGCTTCCATCCGCGCGAAGGACGAGTTCCTGATTCCGTTCATCCAGACGTTGACGGACCCGGCCTTCACCACGGGCACGCTGGAAGCGGACCAGAAATTGCTGAAGTCGTTGATCGTGTTTGCCTGCATCATGGAAGGGCTGTTCTTCTATGTAGGCTTCACGCAAATCCTGGCGCTGGGTCGCCAGAACAAGATGACGGGGGCTGCCGAGCAGTATCAGTACATCCTCCGCGATGAATCGATGCACTGCAATTTCGGCATCGACCTCATCAACCAGATCAAGCTCGAAGAGCCGCAATTGTGGACCGCCGACTTCAAGGCCGAGATCCGCGAGCTCTTCAAGGAGGCGGTCGAACTTGAATATCGCTACGCTGAAGACACCATGCCGCGCGGGGTGCTCGGCCTGAACGCGTCGATGTTCAAGAGCTACCTGCGCTTTATCTGCAACCGGCGTTGCCAGCAGATCGGGCTTGACCCGCTCTACCCGAACGAGGAAAACCCGTTCCCGTGGATGAGCGAAATGATCGACTTGAAGAAGGAACGCAACTTCTTCGAGACACGCGTGATTGAGTATCAAACCGGCGGCGCGCTGACCTGGGAATAACAACAAGCCCAGGACGTGTTGCAGACGAAATCGATGGGACGGCCGGGCAGCGGCGTGACACTCACGCGCGCTCGGCCGACAAGGTTTAGGAGAACGGTCGCCTGATGCAGAGTGCGCCTTGTGACTTAGCTAGCCCGTGCTCGTACACGGCTGCGATAGAAGACAGGCCTTTTGCGATCCCTTCAATGGGATGGGCAAACTTCCCCCCGGAAAACGCCAGCGGCAAGCTCGCTGGCTCGATCAAGCGATGGCCGGCGCCGCGTATCAGCGGTGCTGACACTATCTGGCGCGCGGTGCCAAAGGGCACGGCGCGCCTTGCCGTATTCATTAGCGTAAGCAGGTGGGATCAGCGTACGCCGATGAATAATCCGCTTCGTAGCGTGCGCCTTGAGAAGCGACGCGTGGGAAGCGGGTTTTGACGAAGGGTGTAGTTTGAACTGACTCTCATCTGAAAACCTGAAGGAGAAAAACCATGGCAGTTGCCAAGAAAAAACCCGCAGCCAAGAAGGTTGCAGCAAAGAAAGTCACCGCAAAGAAGGCCGCCCCGGCGAAGAAAGTAGCAGCCAAGAAGGTCGCCACGAAGAAGGTAGCAGCCAAGAAAGTCGCGGTGAAGAAGGTCGCGGCGAAGAAGGTTGCAGCGAAGAAGGCTCCGGCTAAAAAGGCGGCAGCAAAGAAGGTAGCGTCGAAGAAGGTCGCAACGAAGAAGGTTGCTGCCAAGAAGGCGCCCGCCAAGAAGGCTGCAGCGAAGAAGGTAGCCACCAAGAAAGTAGCCGCGAAGAAGGCGCCTGCGAAGAAGGCCGCAGCGAAGAAGGCTGCTGCCAAGAAGGCGCCTGCTAAGAAGGCTGCGGCGAAGAAGGCCCCCGCGAAGAAGGCTGCCGCCAAAAAGGCTGCCGCGAAAAAGGCTCCTGCGAAGAAGGCTGCCGCGAAAAAGGCTCCCGCCAAAACCGCTGCTGCCCCTGCTCCCGCCGCCGCGCCTGCCCCCGCTGCCGCTCCTGCTTCCGCTGCTCCCGCAGCGAAGAAGGCTCCCGCAGCCAAGAAAGCTCCGGCCAAAAAGGCCGCTGCTGCGAAGAAGACTACGGCTGCCGCTCCTGCAACGACGGCAACGACCGTATCGACGCCTGCTCCGGCTCCGGCCGCCGCAGTCAAGACGGCGTTGAATCCGGCGGCAGCATGGCCGTTCCCGACGGGCAGCCGTCCGTAAGTCTTTACGTTCGTAGTTGGCAGGACCACGGCACACACCGATGTGCCTTTCGACCGGGTAGGCCTACCCGGCCTCAAAACCCGCTGCTCAGGGAAACCTGGCGGCGGGTTTTTCCGTTCGCATGACTTGGGGCTTCGCCGCGTTTTCGTGAGCCAAAGAAAAAGCGCATGCATCTTTCGATACATACGCTTCGTTCGGAACGCGAAAGACCTGCGTGCGCTCGATCTGACGAGCCCACGCGAGGGCTAATCCTCCGCTGAATACCTTAGTGCGTGACGCGTGTGACGCCGCCACTCGACAGCAGGCGAACTCGCTCGCCTGCCTGGAACACTTCTCCGTTCGAGGTTTGCGTGATGGCGCGCATGTCGCCGTTATCGAGACGCACGGTGATCTCCAGGCCGTTCTTCATGGCGACGTTGTTCTCGACCGCGTTACCCGCGACCGCGCCTGCCAGACCGCCGATGATGCCCGCGATGATCGACCCGTTGCCGCCGCCAATGACGCTGGCTGCGGCCACGCCGCCGAGCGCGCCGCCACCTATGGTGCCGAGACCGGTCGGTTGACCGTTGTTCGAGCTGATCTTCACGCCCCGCACGCTTTCGACGGTCGCCATGCGCACCGTCTCTTCACGTTGCGCCTGCGAAGCCGTGTACACGTCCGGCGAACTGCTGTTGTAGGCGCAGCCCGTGAGCGCCACCGAGCCGACGAGCGCTACTGCAAGCGCGATACGACTTATCGTTTTCATTCCATTACTCCACTCAATCACGACAGGCTGCTTCCGAAAGCCTGCTTGTAACGCTCTTCAATTTCGGCACGTGCCGGCTCATAAGTTTGCGGACCCTGATGTTCGATCTTCAATGCGCCCATCAGACTTGCAAGACGGCCCGTCTTTTCCCAACCAAGCTTGTTTTCGATACCGTACAGCAGGCCGCCGCGGAACGCGTCGCCGCAGCCAGTGGGATCGACGACTTGCCGCGCTTTCACGGCGGGCACTTCGAGCACGCCGTCCTCGTGATAGATCTGCGCGCCATGCTCGCCGCGCGTGATGATGAGCGCATCGACGCGGCTCATGATGTCTTCGATCGACCATCCGGTCTTGTTGCTCAACAACTTGGCTTCGTAATCGTTGACCGCCACGTAAGTGGCAAGTTCAATCATGCGACAAAGCTCGACACCTTCCAAGATCGGCAGACCCTGACCCGGATCGAACACGAACGGCACGCCCGCCGACGCGAACTGCGCCGCGTGCTCGCGCATGCCGTCTGCGCCATCCGGAGCCACGATGCCAAGCGAGATGTTCTTCGCTTCGTCGGCGCGGTTCAGGTGCGACTCCATCATCGCGCCGGGGTGGAACGCGGTGATCTGATTGTTCGCCAGGTCGGTCGTGATGAAGCATTGCGCCGAGTGCTGGTCCGGCAGGACGCGCACGTACTCTTTCGAGATACCGAGCGCGTCGAGCCGGTCGATATACAACTGAGCATCCGCCGCGCCCAGTGTCGCCATGATCTTGGGATCGCCGCCAAGTAGCTTGAGCGCGTAGGCGATGTTGCCCGCGCAGCCGCCGAAGTTGCGCCGCATCGTCGGCACCAGGAAGCTGATGTTCAGCATGTGCACCTGGTCCGGCAGGATGTGGTCGCCGAAGCGGCCCTGGAAAGTCATGATGTTGTCGTAGGCGAGCGAGCCGCAGATAAGCGTAGCCAAGGCGAACGTCCTTTAAGTTTAGGTGCCGAGGAAGAGGGTGCGCATACGGCGCGCGGCGGTGAAACCCTTATGAGCGTCCACCGCGTCCCGTATGCGGACCGCCGGACCGCCGCGGCGGTCCGGCATGCCGTCGACCTTACTTGAGCGAAGCAAGCGCGGCGTCGTAATTCGGCTCCTGCTTGATTTCCGGCACGAGTTCCGAATGCAGCACCTTGTTGTCTGCGTCCAGCACGACGACGGCGCGTGCCGTCAGGCCCTTGAGTGGTCCGCTCGTGACGTCCACGCCATAAGCTTCCGCGAATTCGTGACCGCGAAACGTCGATGCCGTCACCACGTTTTCGATGCCTTCGGTCGTGCAGAAGCGCTTGGCGGCGAACGGCAGATCGCCCGAGACGACCACCACGACCGTGTTGTCGAGGCCGGCGGCGGCTTCGTTGAACTTGCGCGTCGAGGTCGCGCAGGTCGGCGTGTCGAGACTCGGCACAATGTTCAGCACTTTGCGCTTGCCCGCGAAATTCGCCAGCTTGACGTCGCCGAGATCGGCGCCGACGAGCGTGAAATCGGCCGCCTGCTGGCCGGCGCTCGGAAACGTGCCGCGTACGTCGATAGGATTGCCGCCGAGGGTAACTTGACTCATGTTGCGCTCCAGAGAATGTGTCAGATGCTGACGGGAAAGCGCGCGCGTTCGTTCATCTTCGATGCCAACGCGCGCGTCAGAAAGGACAGGGTTCGTGCGGCCGCGCGGGCACGCATCACGGATAGAAAACTTGAACCCTGTAGTTCGCGGCGACCGCATCGCCCGTATCCAGCCTCACGACGACCGGCTGCGCGCTTTGCGGCGGAAGGCCGATGGGGAATATCGTACCCGGTCGGGCGTAATCCTGCGGCCACAGCACGCGGCGCACGGCGACGTTGCTCTTGTCGTCGAGCAGGGTGAGTTCGAGCGCAGGATAAGCCAGCGATACGTCCGACCGATTGCGCAGCGACAGCTTCAGTTCGAGCTTGTGCGGACCGTCGACCTGACGCAGCCCGGAGCTCTCGATCTGCAGCCCGTCGATATAGCGCGGCGGCGCGATGGTGCAGCCGAGCTGATAGCAGATATCCGCGTAGAGCGAATGCGTGCCGGGAACGTAGACCATGACGGATTCGCGTTGCCACCACAATATCTGGCCGATCAGCGTCAGCACGAGCAGCACCGAGAGCACGATGCCCGCCGCGCGCCAGCCCGTGCGCGGACGCGTCCATTCGGGATCGGGCGGATCGAGCGGACCGAGTGCATCGCGCGATTCGCGGATGACCGGGAACGCTTCGTTGGCGCTGGCCGCGTGCGCGGCGCCCGGCGGGCGCGGTGACTTTGCGCCGAAGGCCGGCTCGGGGTCCTTGCCCCAGTCGGCGGCGGGCGCGGGCTCCGGTGCGGGACGCGGCGGTTCGGCCGCGGTCGGCGTCGGGCCGATGAACGGCTCCGCGCGATCGTCTGGCGGAACGAAGCGTGCGGCGGGTGTCTCGGGCGGAGGGACAGGGCGCGTTGGAGATTGTGCGGCCGGAGTGACGTGATCGGCTGGCGGTGCATCGACACGAACGAACTGCTTCGCGGGATGGTTCTGCGCTGGTTGCGCGGATGCAGGCGTATTCGCGTAGACGGTGCGGTCGCTGTCCTCTTCGGGCGCTAAAGGCACGGGCGGCACGGGCGGCACGGGCGGCGCGGGCGGCGCGGGCGGATTATTCGCGCCCAGATCGAGCGGTCGAGGCGCAGATGCAGACGGTCCGCTTGGAACCGGCGCAGGTGTCTTTCGCGTGATCGGCTTGGCGGCGGGAGGCGTCGAAGGCTTTACAGCGGCAGGCGCTGCCGGACTCGGCGTCGCCGGCTTCTCTATTTCCTTCGCTATCTTCGGCGTT
Source organism: Caballeronia sp. GAWG2-1 (assembly GCF_023631405.1). Lineage (NCBI taxonomy): Bacteria > Pseudomonadati > Pseudomonadota > Betaproteobacteria > Burkholderiales > Burkholderiaceae > Caballeronia > Caballeronia sp. GAWG2-1. The sequence continues at coordinate 62,925 of NZ_JALQDD010000017.1, read as the reverse complement.
GCCGACGCCGTAACACCCGGAGATTCCGCTGCCACCGAATTCGCCGATGCATCGCCATTCGCATCGGACGCAAAGCTTGCAGGACCGACGGCGACTTCATCGTCGATGATCGCCGCATGTTGCGCCTCGTGCGGCGCGGCGTGCTCTTCCGGAAGCTCGAAGCGATGATGCGCGGCGTCGAAGACTTCCTGACAATGGCCGCAACGCACGCGGCCGTCATGCGGCGCGAGCAGATGCGGGTCCAGCCTGAAGACGGTTTCGCAGTGTGGGCAGCGGGTTGCCAGCGCCATAGGAGAGTGCCATTGGCCTCGCGGCCTAGTCGTGGACGATGGCGTTATTCTAAAGGCTTTCGCGCCGAGTTCCGGCGAGGCACACCCAGCCTTCGTGCTCGCGCCAGACAGCGATGTCGATCCACTGCGCGTAGACCGCCGCAACCTCGTCGGCCTGTCGCGCGAGAATGCCCGACAACGCGATACGGCCGCCCGCTTTCACCTTCGAGGCAAGCATCGACGCCATCAGCTTGAGCGGATTGGACAGAATGTTGGCAACGACGATATCGAACTCGCCGGCAGGACATTCGTCGGGCAGACCGTAGATGACGTCGGCGTGATTGCGTTCGCTATTCTGACGCGCGGATTCCACCGCCTGCGGGTCGATGTCGATGCCATATACCGGCTGTGCGCCGCACTTCTTCGCGAGAATCGCGAGGATGCCCGAGCCGCAACCGTAATCGAGCAACGACTGTCCGGGTTTCACCGACTGCTCCAGCCACTCCATGCAGAGCCGCGTGGTCGGATGGCTGCCCGTACCGAACGCGAGGCCCGGATCGAGTTCTAGCACGAGCGCGTCCGGGTCGGGCGCGTCATGCCACGAAGGCACGACCCAGATACGCTCGCCGATATGAATCGGATCGAACTGCGCTTGCGTGAGCCGCACCCAATCCTGCTCTTCGACTTCGCGCAGGGAATAGGCGGGCGTGTCGGCAAGACCGATCTCATTCGCGGCGGCCGCGAGAAGCACGGCGGGATCGGCGTCGTCGGCGAGCAGCGCGACCACGCGCGAACGCTTCCACGCGCTCTTCTCCGGCGTGAGGCCGGGTTCGCCGAAAAGCGGTTGCTCGTCAGGCGTGTCGGCGTCGGCGTCCTCGACGGAGACCGACAGCGCGCCCACGTCGAGCAACGCATCCGACAGCGCTTCCGCGTGCTCGCGATCCAGCTCGGCGATCAATTCCCGGTAACTCATGCTAATCGACTCGCTTATGCCTTCGACTCTTCGGCCACCGCCGCCTTGCGCGCGGCGAGCTTGTTTTCGAGGTAATGGATGCTCGTGCCGCCTTCGACGAACTTGGCGTCGATCATCAGTTCGCGATGCAGCGGGATGTTGGTCTGAATGCCTTCCACGACCATTTCCGAGAGCGCGATCCGCATGCGGTTGATCGCCTGCTCGCGCGTCGCGCCGTAGGAGATCAGCTTGCCGATCATCGAGTCGTAGTTGGGCGGGACGAAATAGCCGTTGTAGGCGTGCGAATCGACGCGGATGCCCGGACCGCCCGGCGCGTGCCACGACGTAAGACGTCCCGGCGACGGCGTGAACTTGAACGGATCTTCCGCGTTGATCCGGCATTCGATCGCGTGGCCGCGAAACTGGATGTCTTTCTGGCGGATCGAGAGCTTCTCGCCAGCCGCGATGCGAATCTGTTCCTGCACGATATCCACGCCCGTGATGAGTTCCGTCACCGGATGCTCGACCTGCACGCGCGTATTCATTTCGATGAAGTAGAACTCGTTGTTCTCGTACAGGAACTCGAACGTGCCCGCGCCGAGATAGCCCATCTTCTTGCATGCGTCGGCGCAGCGGTCGCCGATACGCTCGATCAGCCGCCGCGCGATACCCGGCGCCGGCGCTTCCTCGACCACTTTCTGGTGTCGGCGCTGCATGGAACAGTCGCGCTCGCCGAGCCAGATCGCGTTGCGGAACGAATCCGCCAACACTTGAATCTCGATATGCCGCGGGTTCTCCAGGAATTTCTCCATGTAGACCTGCGGATTGCCGAACGCACGGCCCGCTTCCTCGCGCGTCATGTTTACCGCGTTTACGAGCGCCGCTTCCGTATGCACGACGCGCATGCCGCGTCCGCCGCCGCCGCCCGCCGCCTTGATGATGACCGGATAGCCGACCGTGCGCGCAATCTTCACGATCTCTTTTGGATCGTCCGGCAACGCGCCTTCCGAGCCCGGCACGCACGGCACGCCGGTCTTGATCATGGTTTGCTTGGCCGTGACCTTGTCGCCCATCATGCGGATGGTTTCGGGACGCGGCCCGATGAACGTGAAGCCCGATTGCTCGACGCGTTCGGCGAAATCGGCGTTCTCGGAAAGGAAGCCGTAGCCGGGGTGGATGGCTTCGGCGTCCGTGACTTCGGCCGCGCTGATGAGCGCGGGCATGTTCAGATAGCTGAGGTTCGACGGCGCCGGACCGATACACACGGCTTCGTCGGCCAACTTCACGTACTTTGCTTCCTTGTCGGCTTCCGAGTAGACGACAACGGTCTTGACGCCCAGTTCGCGGCACGCGCGCTGGATGCGAAGCGCGATCTCGCCGCGGTTCGCAATGAGGATTTTTTCAAACATGGCTGTGGGTCGGCTCATCAACGGGCGCGACGGGCGCGCCCTCGGGAATCGAATCGGCGGCGCGCGGTTCGGGCATCGGGGAAAACCGATGCGAAGCGCGCGGACACGGCGGGCAGCCGGAGATCGAAAACACGGTGCGAGCCATCGTGATGAGGTGCATCCGGCGTCGTCCGGCGTAACGCGTCAGTCGCCGATCACGAAGAGCGGCTGGCCGTATTCGACCGCCTGACCGTTCTCGACGAGGATCTCCTTTACGACGCCGGACTTATCGGCTTCGATCTCGTTCAGGAGCTTCATGGCTTCGATGATGCAGATGGTCTGGCCTTCCTTGACCGTATCGCCGACCTGGACGAACGGGTCCGCGCCCGGCGAAGGCGCGCGGTAGAACGAGCCGACCATCGGCGAAGTGACGATGTGTCCTTGCGGCGCGACGGCAGCGGGGCTCGCGGCGGGCGCCGCCGAACCTTCGCCTGCGCTGCCGGCGAACGGCGCGGGTGCGGCCTGCATCTGCGGCGCGTATTGCTGAGGCGCCTGCATGTAGACCGGCGCCGCATTCTTGACGATGCGAACCTTGCCTTCGCCTTCCGTCACTTCGAGTTCCGAGATGCCGGATTCCGAGACGAGGTCGATCAGCGTTTTAAGTTTACGAAGGTCCATCGAAAATTCCCCTTTCAATGCTTGGAGACCGGGACTGTCCCCGGTGCTTGACTTGACTTTGTGGTGTTCTGACTGTCAGCCGCGGACCGGCAGGGCCAGCGCTTCGGCACGCGTTCGCTGCGAGCGCCGTGCGCTGGACCAAACGTGAGCCGAAGTTGCGGCGGCAGAATCGATTGGCACGCAAGGCGCGTTCATGTCGAATGCGTCATCGTGATCGTTTTGAAGCGCGCTCCCCGATGGCCTGCGAAAAGCCTGGCCGACGCACACCAAACGCGTGTCGGTTTCGACAGCAATGTCGCCTTGCGGCACCGGTTGAGTGTTCATGGTCGCTTCGGGTTGTGCGGAATTCGGCGCACTTTAGCGCTCTTTAGAGAATTTTGTCTAGTTTTACCGTTCCGACAGGGTCCGATCAGTAGGGCAGAAGTTCGGACAAGTCGTAGCGAAAGAGCGAAGTTCCGGCAAGATCGGCGTTCAACCTGCTAACTTGCTGCTTATTGAGCGACACTTCGGTTAAAAACGCAGCGAATTTTTACAGCGCGTCGAGTGTGCGCTTAAGTTCGGCGACGTTGACTTCACCAAGCTTGGTCGACCGGACCACGCCTTTTGCGTCGATCACGACGGTGAACGGCAAACCGCCCGCGTTATTGCCGAAGCTGCGCGCGAGGTCGGCGCCGCCGAAGCCCGTCACATAGACGGGATAGTCCACCTTCACCTTACCGAGAAAATCGTTGACGTTCTTCTCGCTGTCCACTCCCAAGCCGATAAATGTGATGCCTTTTTTCTCATATTCGCGATGTAGCGCCGACAACTCCGGCATTTCCTTGACGCACGGTCCGCACCACGAAGCCCAGAAGTTCACGACGACCGGTTTTCCTTTAAATGATGCAAGCGGTTGCGCGGTGCCCGAGGCTCCCGGCGGCGCGGCCTTCCATAATTGTTCGACGGCGTTGCCATTGTTCTGTGTCGCGGCCACGGTTTCGCCGCCGGTGAAGACATGCCCCGCGTAGAAGCCGCCGACCGTCGCCGCGACCGCGACGACTAGAAGCGCCAGAATCCGTTTGCTGTTCATAGGAAAAAATAGAGTCAGCCGCTGATTTCGAGCGACGGGGTATCGGGATGATCGAGCAGCGTGCGTACCGTCGCGGCGTTCGCACGCGCGAGACGTCCGCGGCCATCGGCGCGCACGGCGCCGCGCAAGTCGTCAGGATCGTAGAGCGCGATGTGCAGGCCCATTGGTTCCTCGCCGGGTATGCGCTGCAAAAAACTCAGCGTTTCCACGTAACCGCGCCCGGCGAAATGCCGCGTCTCCGACACGTCGTACTGAATGTTCGCATTCAGCAAGTAGATCGCGACTTCCTTCGGGTTGTCGCAGAAGCATTGCAAGTGGACGTCGGAATGCTCGCCCGCCGTGCCGTTGAGTACCGCGCCCGTCAGATAAGGATCGAAGGGCTTCAACCGTTCCATCCATTCGAGCGCGAACTCGCGCATGCGGCGCAGGACGACAGGCTGACTGTCGCTCTGGAAGATCGCCTGATACTCGCGGATCTCCTCTTCGATCTGATCGTTGTCGGGCAAAAACTCGCCGCCGATCTTCGCCTCGCCGACCACCTGCCGCGCCGCCTTGCGCTTGGCTGTGGAGTAGTCGAGGCCGTCTTCGGCGATCATTCTCGCAGCCGCGATGGCAATTTCCTCGCGCACGCGCTGCGGATCGAAATGTGATTTGCGAACCATGGCGAAATAATACTAGATATCGTTGAACGGCTTCGATCGGGTCTCGATCGAGCGTTGATCGGCCCTCGATCGCGCCGGTTTGCATCGGCTGCCGGCGGGCGTAAGGTGGCGGAGTGCGTCGGTTACAATATGCGCCTCCAGGCGTCTTCGCGCACGGCGTGCACGCGGCGCCGTTTCATGTTTCCCGCACTCTTCGCCCACGCGGCGCGACACGGTTTATGCACATCCACATCCTCGGCATCTGCGGCACCTTCATGGGCGGACTCGCCGTGCTGGCGCGCGAAGCGGGCCACAAGGTCACCGGCTGCGACGCCGGCGTCTACCCGCCGATGAGCACGCAACTCGAAGCGCAAGGCATCGAACTGATCGAAGGTTACGGCGTCGAGCAACTCGCGCTCGAACCCGACCTGTTCGTGATCGGCAACGTGGTGTCGCGAGGCAATCCGCTGATGGAGGCCATTCTCGACCGCGGCCTGCCTTACACGTCGGGTCCGCAGTGGCTCGGCGAGCACGTGCTTGCGGGCAAGTGGGTTCTGGCGGTCGCGGGCACGCACGGCAAGACCACGACGAGCTCCATGCTTGCGTGGTTACTGGAAGATTCGGGCTTGAATCCGGGCTTTCTCATTGGCGGCGTGCCGCTCAACTTCGGCATTTCCGCGCGACTGACCGACTCGAGCTTCTTCGTCATCGAAGCCGACGAATACGACACCGCGTTCTTCGACAAGCGCTCGAAGTTCGTCCACTATCGGCCGCGCACGGCGGTGCTCAACAATCTCGAATTCGATCACGCCGATATCTTCCCCGATCTCGCCGCCATCGAAACGCAATTTCATCATCTCGTGCGCACGGTGCCGGGCATCGGACGCATCGTCACGAACGGGCGCGAAGGCGCGCTCGAACGCGTGCTGACGCGCGGCTGCTGGTCGAGCGTCGAACGCTTCGGTGTGGATGGCGGCTGGCAAGCGCTACCCGCGACCGAGGGCGCGCGCGTCGACGAGCAATTCGCGGTGTATTGGGAAGGCGAGCGTCAAGGCGTGGTCGAGTGGCAAGTGCAGGGCGAACACAATCGCATGAACGCGCTCGCGGCGATCGCAGCGGCGCGCTCGGTCGGCGTGCCGGCGTCGCAAGCGGTCAAGTCGCTGGCGAGCTTTCGCAACGTCAAGCGGCGCATGGAAGTGAAGGGCAGCGTGGATGGCGTCACCGTCTACGACGACTTCGCGCATCATCCAACCGCCATCGAAACCACGGTTGCAGGCCTGCGCACGCGTATTGGCGACGCGCGCATTCTGGCCGTGCTGGAGCCGCGCTCCAACACCATGAAACTCGGCACGATGAAAGCGCAGTTGCCCGGCAGTCTCGCCGACGCGAATCTCGTGTTCGGCTACGGCGCGCGTGATGGCCGCGACAAACTCGGCTGGGATCTGGCGGAAGCGCTCGCACCGCTCGGCGACAAGGCACAGGCATTCAACGAGATCGAACCGTTGGTGAAGGCGGTCGCGGCCGCCGCGCGCCCCGGCGACCACGTGCTCGTGATGAGCAACGGCGGCTTCGGCGGCGTGCATCAAAAGCTGCTCGACGCACTTTCGGCGCGTCCGTCCGGAGGAAACGCGTGATTCTCTACCTACACGGCTTTCGCTCCTCGCCCCAATCTTTCAAGGCGCGCGTCATGCGTGCGCGTCTGGCGGACCTCGGGCGGCTGAGCGAATGGCAGTGTCCGGTATTGCCCGTCTCGCCGAAAGAAGCGATCGAACTGGCGGAATCGCTCGTCGCGAATACGTCCGCTGCTGAAATCACCGTGGTCGGCAGTTCGCTCGGCGGTTTCTACGCTACGTATCTCGCCGAAAAGCACGGCTGGCGCGCCGTGCTGCTCAATCCCGCCGTGGTGCCGCAGCGCGATCTGAGCCACTATCTCGGCGAACAGCCGCTGTGGCATGGCGGCGGCAGCATCACCGTGTTGCCGCGCCATCTGGACGAACTGCGCGCGCTCGCCGTCGAGAAGATCACGCAGGCCGAGCGTTACTATCTGATTGCGGCCACCGGCGACGAAGTGCTCGATTACCGCACCATGCTCGCCCACTACCCCGGCGTGCGCACCACGCTGATCGAAGGCGGCGATCACGCCATCAGCGACTTCCCCGACTATCTGGACGACGTGCTCGCGTTCTGCGGACGCGAACCGCCGCCCGCCGTCGCATCTGCGGCCGCGTGACACGCGCGCGGCGCGAGGACATAGCCCATTCAACCGCCGGCGCGCTTGCCGCGACCCGGTCCACCGTTTTACGAGAGTATTGAGTGAACGTTTTCTTCGAGGAATCGGGTAGTTTCAAGGCCGGATCGGTGCTGTCCAAACAGGGCGATGCCTTCCAGGTCGAATTGCCGGGCGGACGGCGTGCGAAAGTGCGCGCGAAAGACGTGCTGATCGAATTCGATAAACCCGCTGCGGGCGAGCTGATGCAGGAAGCCGACGCCATCGCGCAGGAGATTGATCTCGACTTTCTGTGGGAATGCGCGCCCGACGACGAATTTCCGTTCGCCACGCTCGGCGCGGATTACTTCGGCGACAAATTCGGCGCGGCCGAACGCGCGGCGCTCGTGCTGCGCATGCATGGCGCGCCGGTGTACTTTCGCCGCAAGGGGCGCGGGCAGTATCAGCGAGCGCCGCAAGAGCAATTGCAGATGGCGCTTGCCGGGCTCGAACGCAAGCGTCAGCAGGCGCTCGTGCAAGCGGGCTACGAAGAGGAACTGAAGGCGGGTAAGTTGCCCGAGGCGCTCGCGGGCAAGGCAATCGGTTTGCTCACGAAGCCCGACAAGAACTCCATCGAGTACAAGGCGCTCGAAGCGGCGGCGGCCGCGCGCGGAATTTCGCAAGCGCGGCTCATGCTGGAATGCGGCGGAATTGCCTCGGCGCGGGCCTTGCACGAAGCGAAGTTCCTGTCGGAGTTCTTTCCGCACGGCGTCGGTTTTCCGTCGCTGCAACCCGCGCCTTTCCCGGAAGACTTGCCCGAAGCGGATGTCGAAGCATTCTCCATCGACGACGTCACGACGACCGAAATCGACGACGCCTTCTCCGTCCAGCATCTCTCCGATGGCCGCGTGCGCGTGGGTATTCACATCGCGGCGCCGGCGCTTGGCATCGCGCGGGGCGATGCGATCGACGCCATTGCGCGTGGCCGGCTGTCCACGGTCTACATGCCGGGCGACAAGATCACCATGTTGCCCGACGACGTCGTCAATGTTTTCACGCTCGGTGAAGGCGGCTTGCGCCCGGCGCTGTCGCTTTACATCATCGTGAATCGCGAGACGCAGGAGATCGTCGCCACCGAAACGCGCGCCGAACGTGTATTCGTGAAGTCGAATCTGCGCCACAACCATCTCGACGAACACGTCACCGAAGAGACGCTCGCGGACGGCAGCGGCGATTATCCGCACAAGGCGGACATTGCCGTGCTCTGGCCGCTGGCTCAAGCGCTCTTCGAAAAGCGACAGCAGGCGCGCGCCACTTACGGTCTGAAGCGCGAAGTGCAGCGCAATAACGACTTCAATTTCTATGTCGAAGGCGAGCACATCACCATTACGCCGCGCCGCCGTGGCTCGCCGCTCGATCTGATCGTCGCCGAACTGGCGATTCTCGCGAACTCGTCGTGGGGCGCGTTTCTCAACGATCACGGCGTACCGGGCATCTACCGATCGCAGCGCGGTTTTGGCGGTCCCGGTCCAAAGCGCACGCGCATGCAGACCACGCCCGCGCCGCACGAAGGCTTGGGCGTCGCGCAATATGCGTGGAGCACCTCGCCGCTGCGCCGTTATGTCGATCTCGTGAATCAGTGGCAATTGCTCGCGTGCGTGCAGCATGGCGTGACGGCCAAGCTCGCCGCGCCGTTCAAACCGAAGGACGCGGATCTCTTCGCCGTGGTGCAAGGTTTTGACGATACCTACACCGCTTATGCCGATCATCAGCGCCGCATGGAGTATTTCTGGTGTCTGCGCTGGCTCAAGCAGGAGAACAAGCGGCAAGTTCCGGCATCGGTCATCAAGGACGATCTGGTGCGTCTCGAAGAAATTCCGCTGATCCTGCATGTGCCCGGACTCGGCGTGCATGCGCGCGGCACGCGTTTGATGCTCGAAGTCGTATCTATCGATGAACTGACCGTCGAGGCGTCGTGCCGCCTGCTGCACGTGATCGACGCGCCGACGCAAAGCGCGCCGGCGGAAGAAGACGAAGCCGAGGAAGAGATCGTCGAAACCGTCGATCTCAGCGCCGAAAGCGAAGCCGAAGCGCAGGCGGAAGTCTCCGCGACGGAGCCGTCGGCCGAAGGTGCCGAAGGTGCCGGCGGAGTCGAGGGTGCAGGCGAATCGCAAGAGTCTTCGGAGCGGGCGGAATGAAGCCGCGCGCCGGCATGATCCAGAGCGCGCACGCCGCGCGCCAACTCACGGGACGCGCGCGATGACGCAACGCGATCAATACGTGGTGATCGGCAACCCGATCGAGCACAGCAAATCGCCGTGGATTCACGCGAAATTCGCTATCCAGACCGGCGAGCCTATCGAGTACGGACGCATCCTCGGGCCGCTCGGCGGCTTCGAGGAGCAAGCAAGAACGTTCATGGCGTCGGGCGGACGCGGCATGAACGTGACTGTGCCCTTCAAACTCGACGCCCACGCTTTCGCCAATACACTCTCGCCGCGCGCAGCCGCTGCGGGCGCGGTCAACACGCTGTCGTTCGGTGCGGATGGCGTGCGCGGCGACAACACGGACGGCGTCGGCCTCGTGCGCGACATCGAAGTGAATCTCGGCGTGAGCCTCACGGGCAAGCGCGTGCTGCTGCTCGGCGCGGGCGGCGCGGCGCGCGGCGTCGTGCTGCCTATCTTCGATCGCTCGCCGGCGGCGCTCACCATCGTGAATCGCACGGCTGAGAAGGCGCTGCAACTGGTCGATCAGTTCGCGGAAGCCGCGCTCGCGTCGAACGTGCGGTTTGCGGGCGGCAGCGCGAAGAGCGCGGAAGAAGGGCGCTACGACGTCATCGTCAACGCCACCGCGGGCAGTCTCGACGCCGCCTTGCCCGACTGCGACGACGCCGCGTTCGGCGCCGGCACGCTCGCCTACGACATGATGTACAGCGCGAAGCCAACGGTGTTCATGCAGCACGCCGAACGCCTTCAGGCGCGCGCGGCGGATGGCCTCGGCATGCTCGTCGAACAGGCGGCCGAATCGTTCTTCATCTGGCGCGGCGTGCGCCCGGACGGCGGCGCGGTATTGCGCGAGCTGCGCCAGGTGCTCGCAGCCAAAGTCTGATGACGACCGCACCCATTTCCGAGCACACGCGCACGCGGCAGCGGCGCGGGGTGCGGCTCGGTCCCGCGCGCTGGATCGGTTATGGCGTGTCGGTACTGGTTATCGCCGCGCTCGCGACGCAGCTCTACTTCTTCGCGCAGATCGCGGTCTGGACCGTGGTGAATCCCGGCGCGACGGCCTTCATGCGCGCCGACGCCTGGACCCTCGCGAAAGAGCGTCCTGGCATCGAACTGCAACGCACGTGGGTTCCGTACGACCAGATTTCGCGCAATCTGAAGCGCGCGATCATCGCGTCGGAAGACTCCAACTTCGTCAATAACAACGGCTACGAAACCGACGCCATCTTGCAAGCCTGGGAAAAGAACAAGGCGCGCGGAAAGATCGTCGCGGGCGGTTCGACCATTTCGCAGCAACTGGCGCGGAATCTGTTCTTGTCGCGCGAGAAAAGCTATATCCGCAAGGCCGAGGAACTCGTCGTCACGTCGATGCTCGAGCTTTTGATGGACAAGCAGCGCATCTTCGAGATCTATCTCAATTCGGTTGAGTGGGGTAATGGCGTCTACGGCGCGCAGGCTGCGGCCCAGTATTACTACAAGACGACGGCGGCAAAGCTGTCCGCGTCGCAAAGCGCACGGCTTGCCGTCATGCTGCCGCGTCCGAAATACTTCGACGATCACCGCGCGACGCCGTATCTGACCAGGCGCGCCAACGTAATCGCGCGGCGAATGGGCGCGGCCGAGTTGCCCGAGTGAAATTTAGCTGGCCGCGATAAACAAGTTAAAGCCCTGATTTATCAGGGCTTTTTTGTTTTCAAAAGGCTGTCGGCCGTCAGCTTTACTCCCATTATGTGAACAGTGCGATCACATATTGAATTATCGAGATAGGCGGAACTACAATCCGACCACAGCATAAAAAGCACACGCGCCAGTCCTCCGAGACGGGCGCGACGAAGAATATCCAGAACAACGGAGACAAGTCATGCAATCGATCGCCTGCCCGCGTTCGCGGGTCGCGTCACGCGCCTCATCTTTCGGATTCGTCATCGCTTCGGCGGGCGCTTGGGCTTGTGCCGCGCGCGCCGTCCAGCTTGCACGCTTCGCATGACGCGCGTCGTGTTCATCGAGGAACGAGCGGCATGACCAAAATCGAACAAACCGAATCCGCGCCGAACGTGCGCGATATGTCGGCCAACGCCATGAACGACGGCGCCGACAAGAAAAGCAACGGCCATCATCGGCGCGATCCGGACGCCTTCGCGCTGCCGAGCGCGCTCGTCGACATCACGCCGCAGCAGGCAGGCACGCAAACGCTCTTGCGCGGCCTCGCGATTCTCGAAGCCGCCGCCAACGGCGCGCGCGATCTGCGCTCGTTCGGCGCGGCGCTCGGCACCACGCGCAGCACGACGCATCGGCTCGTGAGTTCGCTCGTGCAGGCGCGTTATCTCCGGCAAGTGCAGGGCGGTTATCTGCTCGGACCGAAACTGATCGAACTCGGCACCATCGCGCTCGAACAGATGCCGCTCACGGCGGTCGCGCGTCCGCATTTGCAGTCGCTCGCGGAACACACGCACGACACCATTCACCTCGGCGTGCGCGACGGCGACGACGTGCTCTACATCGACAAGATTCCGGGCACGCGCGGGTTGGAAATGCGCTCGCGCGTGGGGCATCGCATGCCGCTGGCATCGACGGGAATCGGCAAGGCAATGATGCTCGACCTCGAAGCCAACGTCTGGAAGAAGCTGCTCGATGCATCGCTGCGCGCGCTCGCCCGCACGAGTTTCAAGCCGGAGAACCGGCCGGACATGGACACGTTTTTGCAGCGCATGACACGCTATTCGCAAGGTGGCTTTACCTTCGATCTCGAAGAGAACGAGGCGTCGATCCGCTGCGTGGCGGCGCCCGTGCGCGATGCGTCGGGTGCGATCGTCGCGGCGCTTTCGGTGGCGAGCACGATTCCCTATATGCCCCACGAACGCATGGAAGAACTGATTCCGGTCGTGCAGCGCGAAGCGCGCGCGATCTCCGAGGAACTCGGCTGGCGCGCGCCGCAAGCCAACCGCAGGATCAAGCGATGAGCGCGCCCGTTCTGATCGCGCTCGACTGGGGCACGACGTCCCTGCGCGCTTATCTGCTCGATGCCGCGGGCGCCGCGCTCGACACGCGCGCTTCGTCGGCGGGAATCATGAAGCTGCCCGCTGGCGGCTTCGATCAGGCTTTCGAGGAAACCTGCGGCGCTTGGCTGAGCGCAAATGCGCAACTACCCGTCATCGCGGCGGGCATGGTCGGCAGCGCGCAGGGTTGGATGGAGGCGCCTTACGTCGAAACGCCCGCCGATGCCGACGCGCTCGTCGCGGGCATCGTCACGGTAAAGGCGGCGCGGGGCGCGACCGTTCATGTCGTGCCGGGCGTGCTCGAACGCGGCACGCTGCCGAACGTGATGCGCGGCGAGGAGACGCAGATTTTCGGCGCACTCGCGAGCGATGCGTCGCTGAACACCGCGAGTGGCGCGCTCATCGGTCTGCCGGGCACGCATGCCAAGTGGGCATTCGTGCAAGCGGGACGGATCGAACGCTTCTATACGTTCATGACGGGCGAGACCTTCGGCGCACTGCGCGATCACACCATCCTCGGCCGCACGATGGAGCAGGACGCAAAGCCGGACAGCGCGGCGTTTCTGAGAGGCGTCGATACCGCGCGCGATGCCGGTCATGCCGGCCTTCTGGCGACGATCTTCAGCACGCGCACACTCGGACTGACCGGTCAGCTCACGGCGGCCGAGCAGCCGGATTATCTGTCGGGACTTTTGATCGGCCATGAACTGCGCGGCCTGAACGAAGTGCTGGCGCGCGAGAACGCGACGCTCGCGGGCAAGACGTTGCGTCTGATCGGCAACGATGCGCTGTGCGACCGCTATCGCGCGGCCCTCGCGCAATACGGATGCAACGACGCGCAGACGGTGGCGCAAGCGACCGAATCCGGGCTTTATCGAATCGCATTGCAGGCCGGGTTGATCGCCAAGCCCGCGCGCATGTGACACGGAAAGGAGAAACGAATGCAACCGCCCATCAATCTACCCGCGCCTTACGGCATGCACGGCGGCCTCGCGAAAGCGTTCGCCGCGTGTCCGCTGATCGCGATCCTGCGGGGCATCACGCCCGAGGAAGCCGAGGCGCACGGCCGCGCGCTGTATGAAGCGGGCTTTCGCATCATCGAAGTGCCGCTCAATTCGCCGCAGCCGTTCGACAGCATCGCGGCGATCCGCCAGGCGCTGCCCGCCGATGCCATCGTCGGCGCGGGCACGGTGCTGCATGCGAGTTACGTCGACAGCGTGCGCGCGGCAGGCGGCGAACTGATCGTGATGCCGCACAGCGACGCCGATGTCGTGCGCGCGGCGAAAGCGCAGGGGCTCGCCTGCGCGCCGGGCGTGGCAACGCCGAACGAAGCGTTTCTCGCGCTCAAGAACGGCGCGGACGTATTGAAGATGTTCCCCGCCGAACAACTCGGCGCGCATGTCGTGAAGGCGTGGCGCGCGGTGATCGCGAAAGAAGTGCCGCTGGTGCCGGTGGGCGGCGTCGCGCCGGACAACATGGGGCCATTTCTCAGCGCGGGCGCGAACGGCTTCGGTCTCGGCTCGGCGCTGTACAAGCCGGGGCAGAGCGAAACTGCGACGGCATCGCATGCGAAAGCGTTCATCGACGGACTAGCGGTCGCGCGTTCCACACGGGGCGAGAAGCAATGAACCGCCTCGCCGGCAAGGTCGCGATGATCACGGGCGCCGGGCGCGGCATCGGTGCGGCGATCGCGCTGGCGTTTGCGCGCGAGGGCGCGGCGGTCGCGCTCGCCGAACTCGATATCGAGACGGCGCAAGCGACGGCTGAACGCATCGCGAAGGAAGCGAATTCGACGCGCGTCGTCGCGATCGGCACGGACGTGACGCAGAGCGCATCGGTGAAGGACGCGGTCGCGCAAACCGAAAGCGCGTTCGGCCCGCTCGACGTGCTCGTGAACAACGCGGGCATCAACGTGTTCTGCGACCCGCTCACGATGACCGACGAAGACTGGCGGCGCTGCTTCGCCGTCGATCTCGACGGCGTCTGGAACGGCTGCCGCGCGGCGCTGCCCGGCATGGTCGAGCGCGGCGCGGGCAGCATCGTGAATATCGCCTCGACGCATTCGTTCAAGATCATCCCCGGCTGCTTTCCGTATCCGGTGGCCAAGCACGGCGTGATCGGACTGACGCGCGCGCTCGGCATCGAATACGCGCCGAACAACGTGCGCGTGAATGCCATCGCGCCGGGTTATATCGAAACGCAACTGACGCTCGACTGGTGGAACGGCCAGCCCGATCCAAAGGCCGCGCGCCAGGCCACACTGGATTTGCAGCCGATGAAGCGTATCGGCCAGCCGCGAGAAGTGGCGATGACGGCGGTGTTCCTCGCATCCGAGGAGGCGCCGTTCATCAACGCGAGTTGCATCACGATCGATGGCGGGCGCTCTGCGCTCTACCACGACTGAAGTCACGAATGACGCACTGGCCGTGGTGCGGCATCACTACAAAAACGCGGCCGCCAACCAACTAAGCGCCCGTGCGCGGGCATGATTCGAGCAAAAAGTCGGGAGACAAAACGATGAAACGCAGACTGTTCCTTACGCTTCTCGCCGCTGCGACGGCCACGAGCGCCACCATGATCGCCGCGCCGGTTGCGCAAGCCGCCGACGACGTCAAGATCGGCTTCCTGGTGAAGCAACCCGAAGAACCGTGGTTCCAGGACGAATGGAAGTTCGCCGAAATGGCCGCGAAAGCGAAGGGCTTCACCCTCGTGAAGATCGGCGCGCCGTCGGGCGAAAAGGTCATGAGCGCGATCGACAACCTCGCCGCGCAAAAGGCTCAGGGGTTCATCATCTGCACGCCTGACGTCAAGCTCGGACCGGGCATCGTGGCTAAGGCGAAGGCCGACAAACTCAAGATGATGACCGTGGACGACCGTCTCGTCGACGGTTCCGGCAAGCCGATCGAAGCCGTGCCGCACATGGGCATTTCGGCTTACAACATCGGCAAGCAAGTCGGCGACGGCATTGCGGCCGAGATCAAGAAGCGCGGTTGGGACGTGAAGGAAGTCGGCGCCATCGACGTGACTTACGAACAGCTGCCGACCGCGCATGACCGCACGGCCGGCGCCACCGACGCGCTCGTGGCATCGGGCTTTCCGAAGGCGAACATCATCATGGCGCCGCAAGCGAAGACCGACACCGAAAACGCGTTCAACGCCGCGAACATCGCGCTCACGAAGAACCCGCAGTTCAAGCACTGGGTGGCCTACGCGCTCAACGACGAAGGCGTGCTCGGCGCGGTGCGCGCGGCGGAAGGCCGTGGCTTCAAGGCTGACAACATGATCGGCATCGGCATCGGCGGCTCGGATTCGGCGATCAACGAGTTCAAGAAACCGAACCCGACGGGCTTCTACGGCACGGTCATCATCAGCCCGAAGCGTCACGGCGAGGAAACCTCGGACCTGATGTACGCGTGGATCAAGGACGGCAAGGCGCCGCCGGCACTCACGCTCACGACCGGCATGCTGGCAACGCGTGAAAACGTGGCGTCGGTGCGTCAGCAGATGGGCTTGGCATCGAACTAAGTCATTGGACGAGAGCGGGCCGCGCGTGGCGTGGCTCGCTCGAAGCATAAGGAGGCGATGTGTCAGCGACGCTGCGTTTTGACAATATCGGCAAGGTTTTTCCAGGCGTGCGCGCGCTCGACGGCGTGTCGTTCGACGTCAACGCCGGCGAAGTTCACGGTTTGATGGGCGAGAACGGCGCGGGTAAATCGACCTTGCTCAAGATTCTCGGCGGCGAGTATCAGCCCGATTCGGGGCGCGTGCTCATCGACGAAAAGGAAGTGCATTTCGGAAGCGCCGCGGCTTCGATTGCTTCGGGCATCGCGGTGATCCATCAGGAATTGCAGTACGTGCCGGACTTGACCGTGGCCGAGAACCTGCTGCTCGGCGCGCTGCCGAACCGGCTCGGCTGGGTCAACAAGCGCGTGGCGAAGAAGCACGTGCGCGACCGGCTGACGGCGATGGGCGTCGATCTCGATCCCAACGCCAAGCTGCGCAAGCTCTCGATCGCGCAGCGGCAGATGGTGGAAATCTGCAAGGCGCTGTTGCGCAACGCGCGCGTGATCGCGCTCGACGAACCGACGAGTTCGTTGTCGCATCGCGAGACGGAAGTGCTGTTCAAGCTCGTGCGCGATCTGAAGGCGGACAACCGCGCGCTTATCTACATCTCGCATCGCATGGACGAGATTTACGAGCTGTGCAATGCCTGCACCATCTTCCGCGACGGCCGCAAGATCGCGTCGCATCTTTCGCTGAAAGACTTGCCGCGCGACACGCTGGTTCAGGAGATGGTCGGCCGCGAGATCAGCGATATCTATAACTATCGCGCGCGGCCGCTCGGCGACGTGCGCTTCTCGGTCAAGAACCTGCAAGGCGCCGCCCTGAGCGCGCCGGCGAATTTCGAAGTGCGGCGCGGCGAGATCGTCGGTTTCTTCGGGCTGGTGGGCGCCGGGCGCAGCGAATTGATGCACCTCGTCTACGGTGCGGACAAGAAGAAGGAAGGCGCGATCGAACTCGACGGTCAGCCGATCAAGGTGCGCAGCACGGGCGAAGCGATTCGACACGGCATCGTGCTGTGCCCGGAAGATCGCAAGGAAGAGGGCATTGTCGCGATGGCGACGGTCGCGGAGAACATCAACATCTCGTGCCGCAGGCATTATCTGCGCGCGGGTTTGTTCCTCGATCGCAAGAAGGAAGCGCAGACGGCGGATCGCTTCATCCAGCTCTTAAAGATCAAGACGCCGAGCCGCAGACAGCGCATCCGCTTTTTGTCGGGCGGCAATCAGCAGAAAGCCATTCTGTCGCGCTGGCTCGCGGAGCCGGATCTCAAGGTCGTGATCCTCGATGAACCGACGCGCGGTATCGACGTCGGCGCCAAGCACGAGATCTACAACGTGATCTATCAACTGGCGGAGCGCGGCTGCGCCATCGTGATGATTTCGTCGGAACTGCCCGAAGTGCTGGGCGTGTCCGACCGGATCGTGGTGATGCGGCAAGGGCGTATAGCGGGCGAATTGCCGCGCGGGAAGGCGAACGAGCAGTCGGTGTTGAGTCTGGCGCTGCCGCAATCGGACACGGTCGCGGAAGCGGCTTAAAGAGAGAAGACAGGGGAGCACATCATGGAAGCAAGAGAAAACATCGTCGGGCAAGCGGGTGAGGCGGTGGCGAACGCGCTGATTCCGCAGAAAAACGACAAGCAAAAGTGGTATCAGCAACTGACGGAATATAGTTTGATCGTGATCTTCGTGGTGATGTTCGCCACGATGTCGCTGACGGTCGATCACTTCTTTTCGATCGAAAACATGCTCGGACTGGCCTTGTCGATCTCGCAGATCGGCATGGTGGCCTGCACGATGATGTTCTGCCTCGCCTCGCGCGACTTCGACCTTTCGGTCGGCTCGACGATCGCCTTCGCCGGCGTGCTCTGCGCGATGGTGTTAAACGCGACGGGCAATACGTTCATCGCGATCATCGCGGCGGTGGCGGCGGGTTCGGTGATCGGCTTCGTGAACGGCGCGGTGATCGCCTATCTGCGCATCAACGCGCTGATTACCACGCTCGCCACGATGGAAATCGTGCGCGGCCTGGGCTTCATCGTGTCGCACGGTCAGGCGGTGGGCGTGTCGTCGGACACCTTCATCGAACTCGGCGGACTGTCGATGCTGGGGATTTCCCTGCCTATCTGGGTCACGCTTGCATGTTTCATCGTTTTTGGCGTATTGCTCAACCAGACTGTGTACGGCCGCAATACGCTCGCAATTGGCGGCAATCCGGAAGCCTCGCGGCTCGCGGGCATCAACGTGGAGCGCACGCGCGTGTGGATCTTCCTGATCCAGGGCGCGGTCACCGCGCTCGCGGGCGTCATTCTCGCTTCGCGGATCACGTCGGGTCAGCCGAATGCCGCTGAAGGTTTCGAATTGAACGTGATTTCCGCTTGCGTGCTGGGCGGCGTGTCGCTGCTCGGCGGACGCGCGACGATCTCTGGCGTCGTGATCGGCGTGCTCATCATGGGCACGGTCGAAAACGTGATGAACCTTTTGAACATCGACGCGTTCTATCAGTACCTCGTGCGCGGCGCGATCCTGCTGGCCGCCGTGCTGCTCGATCAGCTGAAGAATCGCGGGTCGCGGGACTGAGCCTCCGGTCGTGTCGTTTGCATCGCCGCGAGAGCCATACGGCTTTCGCGAAGCCAAACTCTTGTGAACAAGCCCATGTCAGCCACTGAAAAGAAGCTCGCCGTTTATCCCAGCCTCGCGGGCAAGACCGTGCTCATCACGGGCGGCGCCACCGGTATCGGCGCGTCCTTCGTGGAAAACTTCGCCGGTCAGGGCGCGAAGGTCGCGTTCTTCGATATCGATACGGCCGCGGGCGAAGCGCTCGCCGACCGGCTCGGCGCGTCGCTGCCCGAAGGCCGTTTCAAGCCGCTCTTCCTGCGTATCGATCTGACCGACATCGACGCCTTGCGTAAAGGCATCGTCGATGTGCGCTCGGCGCTCGGGCCCATCAGCGTGCTCGTCAACAACGCGGCGAACGACAAGCGTCATTCGATCGAATCCGTGACACCCGAATCGTACGATGCCGGCATCGCGGTGAACATTCGCCATCAGTTCTTCGCGGCGCAGGCGGTCATCGAAGACATGAAGCAGCTCGGCGGCGGCTCGATCATCAATCTCGGCTCCATCAGCTGGATGCTCAAGCAAGGCAATTTCCCGGTCTACGTCACGTCGAAGTCGGGCGTGCAGGGCATGACGCGCGGCCTCGCGCGCGATCTCGGCAAGTTCGGCATTCGCGTGAATACGCTCGTCCCGGGCTGGGTGATGACCGAAAAGCAAAAGACGCTCTGGCTCGACGACGCAGGCCGCGAAGCCATCAAGCTCGGCCAGTGCATCGACGCCGAACTGATGCCGGAACATCTCGCGCGCGCGGCGCTGTTCCTGGCGTCGGACGACAGCAGCATGTTGACCGCGCAGGATATCGTCGTCGACGGAGGATGGGCGTGAAAGCGCGCCTTCTCGTCGACAGCCAGTGCGCGCTCGGCGAAGGCGCGACGTGGTGCGCGCGAAGCGGCCGCTTCTACTGGACCGATATCAAAGGCAAGCGTCTGTGGCGTTACGATCCGCGCGATGGCAAAAGCGAATCCTTCGAAATGCCCGAGCGGCTCGCGTGCTTCACGCCGTGCGCCGATGCGGGACGCTTGCTGCTCGGCCTTGCATCGCGGCTCGCGTTCTTCGACCTGACGACGCGCGAGATCGAGACCATCATGCTCGTCGAAGCCGACTTGCCGACGCGTCTGAACGATGGCCGCTGCGACCGCGAAGGGCGCTTCGTGTTCGGCACCAAGCACGACGTGGAGGATGCGCAGGCGGTCGGCGGGTTCTATCGGCTGAATCACGATTTGTCGCTCGAACGGTTGCCGCTTCCGGACTGCGCGATCTCGAACAGCATCGGCTTCAGCCCAGATGGCGCGACGATGTACTACTGCGATTCCCCGACGCGGCAGATTCGCGCGTGCGATTACCCGAGCTTCGCGAACGACCGCGTGTTCGTCGAATTGAGCGATGCGACGGGCGTTCCCGACGGTTCCATCGTCGATGCCGATGGCGGGCTCTGGAACGCGCAATGGGGCGGTTATCGCGTGGTGCGTTATGCACCCGATGGCCGCGAAAGCGCGCGTGTCGATGTGCCGAGCGCGCAACCGAGTTGCGTCGCGTTCGGCGGCGCGGACTTCGCCTCGATGTATGTGACGAGCGCGCGCGTCGGACTGAACGAGCGTGCCTTGCAGACCGATCCGCATGCAGGCGGCGTGTTCATCGCCACACCGGGTGTGCGCGGAATCGAAGAAGCGGTATTTCAGGGCAAGCCATAAAACAAGGCGCCGCGCTCTGCGTTCAAGCGCGCCCAAGCCCGGCCACGCCGGGCAGTTTCGCCTCTCGCTGGAGTACGAGCCATGACTGCTGCGCGCACAGAAACAGGATCGAACGCGGTATCCGCATCCACGGCGCAGGCGAACGCCCGCCGTTCTCGTCTCGCCGCCGCCAAGGAGCCGCCGATACGCCCCGGCCCGGGCACCGCGGCGGTCGCTATCGGCAGCGCGGGCGTCGCTGGCTGCATCACGCTTGCAAACGCGCATTTGCGGCTCGATGTCGCGCCTTCGCTCGGCGGCGGCATCACCCGATTCGACTGGCGTCATGAAGGCGCGCTCGTGCCGATCTTCCGACCTTGCATCGAACCGGGCCCGGACACCGATCCGAATCAGCTCGCCTGCTATCCGCTGCTGCCGTATTCGAATCGCATCGGCAATGGGCAGTTCGAGTTTTCCGGCCGCGCCATCGACGTGCCGTGCAACCGCGCGGGCGAACCGCTGCCCATTCACGGCGACGGCTGGCTCGGCGAGTGGCAAGTGGAAGACGAAGAGGCAGACGCAGCCCATGTGCGCATGACGCTCGACCGGCGCGACGGCAAGCCGTATTCGTATCGCGCAACGCAGACTTATGCCTTGGACGACGCGACGCTCGTCGTGACACTCGACGTTCAGAACACGGGCGATCAGGCGCTGCCGTTCGGTCTCGGGCTGCATCCGTTTCTGATGCGCGAAGCGGATACGGAGTTATCCGCGGCGGCGGGCGGTCTGTGGCTTTGCGGCGACGACTGGCTGCCGGTGCGTCACGTTCCCGCGCCGCCCGCGTGGCAGTTCGGCGTGGCATACCCGATGCCGTCCGAGATGGTGAACAACGCCTTCACCGGCTGGAGCGGACGCACGAGCGTGCTGTGGCCCAGGCGTCGGCTGTCGCTCATCATCGCCGCCGATACCGACTACTACGTGCTCTACGCGCCGCCCGGCGAGAACTTCTTTTGCTTCGAGCCGGTGGATCATCCGATCAACGCGGTGAACCTGCCCGGTGGAGGCGAGGCGCACGGCATGACGGTGCTCGAACCGGGCGAGCGGCTCGCGCGTACGTTTCGCTTCACGGTCGAGCGAACGGGCGATGGGTCGCGGCGGGCCAGCCCACGCACGCGCGCACGCGCGGGTTCGGGCGCGAAGGCGAAGGCACGCGCAACGCATGCACGCGTGGATGGCTGAACGAAAGCCAGATGACAGACGCCTGAGAGCAAGCGATAAAAGCGGCGGCTTGCCGGACGATTCGGACGAGTAGGGTGGAACGCCGGCACGTTAAAATGCGTGCCATCGACGTTCTTCGAGAAGCCTCCCGCCATGTCCTTCATTCAATCGCTCAACGCCGCGTGGTCGCGCACGCAATCGCTGCTGTGCGTCGGTCTCGATCCCGAGCCGTCGAAGTTCCCGGCCGCGCTCAAGGGCCGTTCGGACGCGATCTTCGAGTTCTGCCGCGATATCGTCGATGCCACCGCGCCTTACGCGTCATCGTTCAAACCGCAGATCGCGTACTTCGCGTCGAATCGCGCGGAAGATCAACTCGAAGCGCTGATTGCGCATATCCACGAGAAGCATCCCGGCATTCCCGTGATCCTGGATGCCAAGCGCGGCGACATCGGCAGCACGGCGGAGCAATATGCGCGCGAGGCGTTCGAGCGCTATCGTGCGGATGCGGTCACGGTCAACCCGTACATGGGTTTCGATTCCATCGAGCCGTATCTCGCGCATAAAGGCAAGGGCGTGATCGTGTTGTGCCGGACCTCGAACGCGGGCGGCTCCGATCTGCAGTTTCTCGATACAGGCGGCAGGCCGCTTTATCACGTGGTCGCGACGCTTGCGGCCGAAAGGTGGAATAAGAACGGTCAGCTCGGACTCGTGGTTGGCGCGACGTTTCCGAGGGAAATCGAAGCGGTGCGTTGTATCGTCGGCGAGATGCCGTTGTTGATTCCAGGTATCGGCGCGCAAGGCGGCGATGTCGAAAGAACCGTGCGCGCGGGCCGCACTGGCAACGGCACGGGCATGCTGATCAATTCGTCGCGCGCGATCATCTACGCGAGCAAGGGCGAGGATTACGCTCAAGCCGCTGCGGACGCGGCGAAGAAAACGCGCGATTCGATCAACGCGTATCGATAAGAACGATGCGCGGCTTCGGCAATGCGACGATGCATTAAAGCCGCGCTGAAACGTGGATCAGCGGGTATCGATGAATTCGCGGCGTTTCAACGCTACGCCAACTCACGACCAATACCGCGAAGTCAGAACGCGATGCGATCGAAGCCACATCGCCGCTCACTTCTCCCTGCGCTCCAGCAACTCCAGCAAACCCCTCAACGCATGCGCCGCCGCCTGCGTGCGTACTTGTTTGCGGTCGCCCTTGAACAACTGCGTCTCGACAGCCGTATGCAGCCGATTGCTCCACGCAAACGACACCGTTCCCACCGGCTTCGCCTCGCTGCCGCCCCCTGGCCCCGCCACGCCCGTGATCGACACCGCCACCTGCGCGCGGCTGTTGCGCAAGGCGCCTTCGGCCATTGCTTTCGCCACCGGCTCGCTCACCGCGCCATGCTGTTCGATCAACGCAGCCGGCACGCCGATCATCTCGGTCTTCGCGAGGTTCGAATACGTGACGAAGCCGCGCTCGAACCACGCACTGCTGCCGGAAATATCCGTGATCGCCGCCGCGACCATGCCGCCCGTGCACGACTCGGCGGTCGCGAGCGTCAGCCGTTCGTCGCGCAGCTTGTTGCCGACGCGAATCGCGAGTTGGTGAACCACGGTATCGGTTGCCATGACGATGTTCCGAAGGGTTGAAGGTGAGAAGAACGACCGTCAGACGGTCATGCGCCAGAGCGCGATCACGAGCAGCGAGAAGAACGCCGCGACCAGGTCGTCGAACATGATGCCGAAGCCGCCTTTCAAATGGCGGTCGAAATAGCGAATGGGCGGTGGCTTGACCATGTCGAAAAAGCGAAACACGACGAACGCCCACAACTGTCCGGTGAACGTCGCGGGCGTGACGAGCAGCAGCACGAGCCAGAACGCGATGATCTCGTCCCACACGACCGCCGACGGGTCCGCGACATTCATCTTCTTCGCGGTGAAGCCGCAGAACCAGCATCCGGCAACAAAGCCGATGACGATCAGCGCGCCCCATTCGGCCACCGTCAGATACTGATTGAACACGACGAACGAAACCCACGCGAAGAGCGTACCGACGGTGCCGGGCATGATCGGCGAAAGCCCGCTGCCGAAACCGAGCGAAAGAATATGCAGCGGATGCGTGAGCATGAAGCGTGCGCTCGGCTTGCGCGGCGCGCCGCGCGCAGTTGGGGGATCGCCCGGGAGCGCCGGGGTCGGGTCAGTCTGCATGAAAGTGGTCGAAGCCTTGCAACGTCAGTGAAAGCGGCGCGCCCGTGTTGTCGCGCCAGTCGATGGCGGGCGTACTCGTCGTGCACGGCGTGCTCATCGCTTCGATTGTACCGATGCGCGTCAACGCCACGCCCACGCGTTCTGCAATGCGAGCCACGGCGTCACGCCGCTCGCGCGGCGCGGTGAAGCAGAGTTCGTAGTCGTCGCCGCCCGCGAGCGCGCATTGGCGGCGCGCGGCTTCGGGCAACGCGCGAACGGCATCGGAGCACGGCACGGCGTCGGCATCGACGATGGCGCGCACGTTCGAGCGCCTGAGGATATGCATGAGATCGCCGGCCAGGCCATCGGAGATATCGAGCGCCGCGTGCGCGACGCCACGCAGCGCGAGACCGAGCGCCACGCGCGGCTCGGGGCGTTCGAGCGCCACGTTCCATGCGGACGACGCCGCCGGCCATTCGCCGCATATTGCGCCGAGTCCCGCGCGGGCATCGCCCAAGGTGCCGGAAACGTAGATGTCGTCGTCGGGCTTCGCGGCATCGCGACGCAATGCCGCGCCATGCGGCACGTCGCCGAAAACGGTGATGCAGATGTTGAGCGGACCGCTCGTGGTGTCGCCACCGATCAGCGCGCAGTCGAAGCGCTGCGCGAGCGCGAAGAGGCCGTCGCTGAATGCGGCGAGCCACGCTTCGTCGGCGCGCGGCAAGGCGAGCGCAAGCGTGAACGCGTGCGGCTTCGCGCCCATCGCGGCGAGATCGGAAAGGTTCACGGCGAGCGCCTTGTGGCCGAGCGCGTTCGGATCGACATCGGGAAAGAAGTGACGGCCTTCGACCAGCATGTCCGTGGAAATAGCCAGTTGATGTCCGGCGGGCGGCGCGATCAGCGCGCAATCGTCACCGATGCCAAGCGGCATGGCGGCCGCGTTGTCGTGTCGTGACGATGGCGGGCTCGCGCGGCGGGCGAAGTATCGATCGATCAGTGAAAACTCGGAGAGCATCGTGGGCGTCAAGGCTGATTGTTGCGCTGCAAGATAGAAATGTATTGGACGGCAAAATGCATCGGCGAGCGGTGAACGTACCCGCATCGTGTCTCGAAAAAACCGGCCGATGCGCTGAAAGCCTTACTGCGCTTCAGGATCAGAACTTTTAAAGTCACGGCACTTGTAGCTGAATTGCATGGACTGCGGGCTAAAGCGCTACACGAATGGCGCTACAATGCGTTCGAACTTCCATTCTAATTCCCGCACTGCTAGCCCGCCTTATGACGACTGACGCCAATACCAAGCTTCGCGAAGCCGCGCTCGACTATCACGAGTTTCCGGTCCCCGGAAAGATCGCAATTGCGCCGACCAAGCAGATGATCAACCAGCGCGATCTCGCGCTGGCTTACTCGCCGGGCGTCGCGTTCGCGTGCGAGGCGATCGTCGAAAATCCGCTCAACGCCGCACGCTTCACCGCGCGCAGCAACCTCGTGGGCGTCGTGTCGAACGGCACGGCGGTGCTGGGTCTCGGCAACATCGGTCCGCTCGCTTCCAAGCCGGTGATGGAAGGCAAGGCCGTGCTCTTCAAGAAGTTCGCGGGCATCGACGTGTTCGACATCGAGCTCAACGAAAGCGATCCGCACAAGCTCGTCGAAGTGGTCGCCGCGCTCGAACCGACGTTCGGCGGCATCAATCTGGAAGATATCAAGGCGCCGGATTGCTTCATCGTCGAGCGCGAGTGCCGCAAGCGCATGAAGATTCCCGTCTTCCACGACGATCAGCACGGCACGGCTATCGTGGTCGCGGCAGCCATCACCAACGGCCTGAAGGTGGTCGGCAAGGACATCGCCGAAGTGAAGCTCGTGGCGTCCGGCGCGGGCGCGGCGGCGCTGGCCTGTCTCACCTTGCTCGTCGATCTCGGCATGAAGATCGAGAACATCTTCGTCACGGACTTGGCCGGCGTGGTCTATAAAGGCCGCACCGAACTCATGGACCCGGACAAGGAACGCTTTGCTCGCGAGACCAGCGCGCGCACGCTCGCCGAAGTGATGGAAGGCGCGGACGTGTTCCTCGGCTTGTCGGCAGGCGGCGTGCTCAAGCAGGAAATGGTCAAGGGCATGGCCGCGAAGCCGCTCATTCTCGCGCTTGCCAATCCGACGCCGGAAATCCTGCCGGAACTCGCGCTCGAAGTGCGCCCCGATGCCGTGCTCGCCACCGGCCGCACGGACTACCCGAATCAGGTCAACAACGTTCTGTGCTTTCCGTTCATCTTCCGTGGCGCGCTCGATGCGGGCGCGACCACCATCACGAAGGAAATGGAAATCGCGGCGGTGAACGCAATCGCGGAACTGGCGCGTCAGGAACAAAGCGATATCGTCGCGACCGCGTACGGCATTCAGGACTTGTCGTTCGGCCCCGAGTATCTGATTCCGAAGCCTTTCGATCCGCGTCTCATCGTGAAGATTGCGCCAGCAGTGGCCAAGGCCGCGATGGACAGCGGCGTGGCGACGCGTCCTATCGAGGACATGGACGCCTACGAACAGCACTTGCAGCAGTTCGTCTACCACAGCGGCACGACCATGAAGCCCGTGTTCCAGCTCGCGCGCAGCGTGGAGCCGGAGAAGAAGCGCATCGTGTTCGCGGAAGGCGAGGAAGAGCGCGTGCTGCGCGCCGTGCAGATCGCCGTCGACGAAAAAATCGCCAAGCCGATTCTCATCGGCCGGCCGGCGGTCATCAGACAGCGCATCACGAAGTTCGGTCTGCGTCTCACGCCGGATGTCGACTTCACGATGGTCGACACCGATCACGACGAGCGCTACCGCGACTTCTGGCAGACGTACTACAAGATGATGGCGCGCAAGGGTATCAGCGAGCAGATGGCCAAGCTCGAGATGCGCCGCCGCACCACGCTCATCGGCGCGATGCTGGTGGAAAAGGGCGAAGCCGACGGCATGATCTGCGGTACGGTAAGCACGACGCATCGGCATTTGCACTTCATCGATCAGGTGATCGGCAAGAAGGAAGGCGCGAAGGTCTACGCGGCCATGAACGGCCTCGTGTTGCCGGGCCGCCAGATTTTCCTGGCCGACACGCACGTCAACGTCGACCCGACGCCCGAGCAACTCGCGGAAATCACCATCATGGCGGCGGAAGAGGTGAAGCGTTTCGGCATCGTGCCGAAGATCGCGCTGCTGTCGCATTCGAACTTCGGCACGAGCAACGCGCCGACCGCGCAGAAGATGCGCGACGTGCTGGCTATCCTCAAGCAACGCGCGCCCGATCTCGACGTCGATGGCGAAATGCACGGCGACGTCGCGCTCGACTCACGTCTGCGCAAGGAAGTGCTGCCGGAATCGACGCTCGAAGGCGACGCCAATTTGCTGATCCTGCCGAACATCGACGCCGCGAACATCTCGTACAACCTGCTGAAGACTGCGGCGGGCAACAACATCGCCATCGGTCCGATGCTCCTCGGCGCGGCAAAACCGGTGCATGTGCTGACGGCATCGGCGACGGTGCGGCGTATCGTCAACATGACGGCGCTGCTCGTGGCCGACGCGACGGCTGCGCGGTGAACGAATGAACTGAGCGTCTGCCGTACGACGACGTGCCAATTGAACGCGGCGGAATTTTCCGCCGCGTTTTTTTTTGGCAGCAAAAAACGCGGGCGAAAAAAAAGCGTGCCGTGGGTCGTTGGCACGCTTCGAGGCAAGAGCAAAGGGGATTCACTCGCCCTCCAAGGGTCAAAAACAGAGCCTCGGCGGAGCGCCTGCCGTGAAGCCGACAAGTGAGGCGACTCGTCATATGGCTTCGCGGCTCTGCGGGACAAATTATTATCTCGTTCGAGATAAAAATCTCTCAGATTTGGGCTAAATATTGACTTGATTTTTTGCCAATCTCCATGCTTTTTGGCAATTTTAAGGAAGAATTGCCGATTTCTCGCGGAACGTTGCTTCCCCTTGTCATTAGCGATACCCTTGCATCTTTCATGGTCGTCGAATTCTGATAACGCGGGGACAACCGTTTCGTGATGCGTGCATGGGTTTCAACCATCGTCGCCTTGAGTCTCATTCTTGGCGGATGTGGCAAGGACGAATCCCGTGGCGGCGCACCAGACGCGGCATCCGCGGGTCCCGCTGCCATTCAGGCAAGCGAGGCGCCGGGAACGCCCGCCGAATCGGCAGGGTCTCTTGGTCGGGGACCGGTGCGGGAACCCACGCAACGGTCTGCCGAATCCGGCCGGCCTGAGCGTGACGGGCTCGCCACCATCGGCATTGCGCAGTTGCCGAAGCAGGCAGTGGCGACATTGCGGCTGATCGAAGCGGGCGGCCCTTTCCCTTATCCAAAGGACGGAGTCGTGTTCGGCAATCGCGAGCGTGTGCTGCCGCGGCATCCGCGTGGTTATTACCACGAGTACACGGTGCCCACGCCGCGTTCGCGTGACCGGGGCGCCCGGCGAATCGTGTGTGGCGGGTCGAAGCGGCAGACCGGCGACTGCTACTACACGGACGACCATTACGCCAGTTTCAAACGCATTGCGGACTAACTAGGGATTAACGGCATGAGCGACAACATCTACGCGCACGACAACGGCGTCGCGAGTGATCTTTTCGCAACCGGCGATGGCAACCTGTTCCAGCGAGTATTGCGGCTACGCATGACAGAACACGACAACAGACCCGATGACGAGCCGAATCCGGTGCAGGCGCATCCTCAGGAACCGGCGGAGGAATCCGAGTCTCTTTTCGCGACGGTGCGGCCGAATATCGTGCAATCCATCCGCGCGTTCCGTGTTCAGGAACTCGCCGACGAAGCGAATCGACTCGAACAGCATTTTCTTTACGCGTATCTCGGGCAGGCGCAGAGCAAGCAGGAAATCCTGGAGACCATTGCGACGTCGTTCCTGTTTCCCAAGCACTTCGGCAAGAACTACGACGCGCTGTACGACTCGCTGACCGATCTCGTCCACAAGGCGGGCTCGCAACCGGGCTTCGTGATCGTGCTGGAGCAATTGCCGATTGCGCAGAAATTCGACAAGGAAGGGCGCGAGACGCTGCTCGACGTGTTCCGCGACGCGGCCGAGTTCTGGGCCGAACGGCGCGTGGCGTTCCGCGTGTTCTATTCGTTCGTGTGACGCGCTGAAGCGAGCGCTGCTCGCGCGACGTTTGAAAATGAATCAGCCCGATGGGTCTTGCTCATCGGGCTGATTTTGTTTGCGGGCTGTCGTCCCGTTCACCAGCCGCCCCAACGCGCGGCCAGTGCCGCCAGCACCGCGATTCCCGCCGTCTCCGTGCGCAACACGCGCGGTCCGAGACCGAGCGCGGAGAAACCCGCCGCCACGATCTCACTTTCTTCCGATGGCGAAAATCCCGCCTCCGGTCCAATCAGCAAAGTCACCGGTTCGCGCGGCGCTTTTGCGGGCAGCGTCGCGAACGCGAGTTCCGCGCGCGGCGAAAGCAGCAAGCGCAGGTCACCATCGGAGGCGGGCGGCAAGTCGGCGAGCCAGGCGTCGAGATCGCGCGGCGGCGCGACGTGCGGTACGCGATTGCGTCCGCATTGCTCGCAGGCGGCGCGCACGAGCGCTTGCCAGTGCGCCTGACGCTTGAGCGCACGCTCGCCCGCAAGCCGCACGACGCCGCGCTCGGTCGTCAGCGGCACGATATCCGCGACGCCCAGCTCCACCGTCTTCTCGATCAGCCAGTCCATCTTGTCGCCGCCCGCGACGCCTTGCGCAAGTATCACGCGATACGGCGGCTCCGCGTCACGTTCGTCGTGTTCGTCGATCCGCGCGCTGGCCGCACGTTTCGCGATCTCGGTCAGCTCCGCGCGATACTCGCCGCCTTCGCCATCGAAGAGCGTGATGACATCGCCGGTCTGGAGGCGCAGGACGTGCACGTGGCGCACGACATCGTCGGGGAGGGGCAAGGTTTGGCCCACCGCGAGCGGGCCGTCAACGTAAAAGCGTGGCATAGGTAACGATCGCGGATGCAGAACCCGCGGATAGTGAAGTTGCCTTGAGGGAATGAAACAGCGCTTAGTTCAGATGCCGCGCAATCGCCCAGCGATAGCCATCCGGATCTTCGATCTGCGCGAAGCGGTCGCCCCAGAACTGATCCTGTGGCTCGATGAGCGCTTTCGCGCCCACGGCGATGGCCTGCGCGAAGGTGGCATCCACGTCGTCCACATAAAGATAGAACGACTGCGGCGCCATGATGCCGGAGCTCTTCGGCGTGCGCGCCTGCGAGCCGTAAGCGCCCTCCGGCGCGAACATCACGATCAACTGGCCGCGATACGTCATCTCGACGTGGATGATGCTGCCATCGTCGTTCACGCTGTCGCGCACCGCGAAGCCGAGCGCCTTCTCGTAGAACCCGATGCTCACGCGCGCATCGCGCACGGTGAGATAGGGCGTCAACCAGGGCACGTCGGCCGGGCGTGGGTCTGTCATCGAAAGCACTCCTTCAAGCCTTGCTGCACGAATACGGTGAGGGACATTCTGCCACGAAGCCCGGCATGCCATCCGGAGGCGCCGGCGCTCGAAGCGAAGCAGCCGCTGCACGGAACGTGCCCGCCGCGATGGTCAGCGATGCGCGTCGAACGGCGATGCTTTGGCGCTTGCTCGCGGCCTGTCAATCGGACCGGTCTGTTAGAATGACGGC
Organism: Caballeronia sp. GAWG2-1; assembly: GCF_023631405.1. Classification (NCBI taxonomy): domain Bacteria; kingdom Pseudomonadati; phylum Pseudomonadota; class Betaproteobacteria; order Burkholderiales; family Burkholderiaceae; genus Caballeronia; species Caballeronia sp. GAWG2-1. The sequence continues at coordinate 32,599 of NZ_JALQDD010000017.1, read as the reverse complement.
CTCCCGATCCTCGTCGTTTCTCGTCGTTCCGGTCCTGAAAACGTTGTGTGCCGCGGGTCCGGCGCGTAGCAGAATCACTGCGGATTATTTCAGGACCAGCCGGAAGCTCCCGAGCTTTCCAAGCACTCGACACGACATGACGACCCAGCCCTCCAGTCAGACCGCCCTCATGGCCAACGCGATCCGCGCGCTTGCCATGGATGCCGTTCAACAAGCCAACTCCGGTCACCCCGGCATGCCCATGGGCATGGCCGAAATCGGCGTCGCGCTGTGGTCGCGCCATCTGAAGCACAACCCCACGAATCCGCACTGGTTCGACCGCGACCGTTTCGTTTTGTCGAATGGTCACGGCTCCATGCTGCTGTATTCGCTGTTGCACCTGACCGGCTATGATCTGCCGATCGGTGAACTGAAGAACTTCCGCCAACTGCATTCGAAGACGCCGGGCCATCCGGAAGTGGGCATGACGCCGGGCGTCGAGACCACCACCGGGCCGCTCGGTCAGGGCGTCGGCAACGCGGTCGGCATGGCGCTCGCCGAAGCGTTGCTGGCGGCCGAGTTCAACAAGGCCGACGCGAAGATCGTCGATCACCATACGTATGTTTTCCTCGGCGACGGTTGCCTGATGGAAGGTATCTCGCACGAAGCCGCATCGCTCGCGGGCACGCTCAAGCTGAACAAGCTGATCGCGCTGTACGACGACAACGGCATCTCCATCGACGGTCACGTCGAACACTGGTTCCACGACGACACCCCGAAGCGTTTCGAAGCCTACGGCTGGAACGTGATCCGCGCGGTAGACGGCCATGACGTCGAAGCGGTCGATGCCGCCATCGCCACGGCGAAGAACTCGGACAAGCCCACGCTGATCTGCTGCCGCACGGTCATCGGCAAGGGTGCGCCGACGAAGGCGGGCGGTCACGACGCGCACGGCGCGCCGCTCGGCGACAAGGAAATCGCCGCGACGCGCGCGGGCCTCGGCTGGAATTACGAGCCGTTCGTGATTCCGCAGGAAGTCTATGCAGCGTGGGACGCGAAGGAACAAGGCACGCACGCCGAAGCCGAGTGGAACAAGGCGTTCGAGGCCTACCGCGCGAAGTACGGCAGCGAAGCGGTCGAATTCACGCGCCGCATGAAGGGCGAATTGCCGGCTGACTGGAAGGCGAGCGCGGCGAAGATCATCGAAGATGCGAACCAGCGCGCCGAAACGGTCGCTTCGCGCAAGGCATCGCAACAGACCATCGAAGGTCTGGCCGCTGCGTTGCCGGAACTGCTGGGCGGTTCAGCGGATCTCACGGGATCGAACCTCACGAACTGGAAAGCGTCGAAGCCCGTACGCGCCGCCGGCGACGCAGAAAACGCGAACCCCGGTCACGCGGGCATCCAGTGGGGCAACCACATCAATTACGGTGTGCGCGAATTCGGCATGAGCACGGCCATCAACGGTCTCGCGCTGCATGGCGGCTTCCGCCCGTTCGGCGGCACGTTTCTGACGTTTTCGGATTACAGCCGCAACGCGCTGCGCGTCGCGGCGCTGATGAAGTCGCGCTCCATCTTCGTGTTCACGCACGACTCCATCGGTCTTGGCGAAGATGGCCCGACGCATCAGTCGATCGAACACGTGTCGAGCCTGCGTCTGATTCCGCAACTGCAGACGTGGCGCCCGGCCGACACCGTGGAAACGGCGGTGGCCTGGACGCATGCAATCGAACATCAAGGTCCGTCCACGTTGATCTTCAGCCGGCAGAATCTGCAATTCTCGCCGCGCAACGACGTGCAGATCGCGAACATCGCGAAGGGCGGCTACGTGCTGCGCGACTGGAACGACGACATTCCGGCGCGCAAGATCATCCTCATCGCGACCGGCTCGGAAGTGCAGCTCGCGATGCAGGCGGTCGAGGCACTGGCGAAGGACGGCATTGGCGCGCGCGTCGTCTCGATGCCCTGCACCAACGTGTTCGACAAGCAAGACGCCGAATACCGCGAGCGCGTGCTGCCCAAGGGCGTGGCGCGCGTGGCGATCGAGGCGGGCGTGACGGATTTCTGGCGCAAGTACGTGGGCCTCGAAGGCGGCGTGGTCGGCATCGACACGTTCGGCGAATCCGCACCGGCGGGCGAGCTGTTCAAGCATTTCGGCTTCACGGTGGAACATGTCGTCGAGACGGCGAAGTCTGTGCTCGCGGCCTGAACCCGGCAGTCAACGGTTTTTTTAGCCATCAGGAGATTGACCATGACGATTCGCGTTGCAATCAACGGCTACGGCCGGATCGGCCGCAATACGCTGCGAGCTTTCTACGAAAACGGCAAGAAACACGACATCGAGATCGTCGCCATCAACGATCTCGGCGATGCCAAGACGAACGCGCATTTGACGCAGTACGACACGGCGCACGGCAAGTTCCCGGGCGAAGTGTCGGTGGACGGCGATTACCTCGTCGTCAACGGCGACAAGATTCGCGTGCTGGCCAACCGCAACCCGGCCGAACTGCCGTGGGGCGAGTTGAACGTCGACGTCGTGCTGGAATGCACGGGCTTTTTCACGACGAAGGAAAAAGCGAGCGCGCACATCAAGGGTGGCGCGAAGAAGGTCATCATCTCGGCGCCGGGCGGCAAGGACGTGGACGCGACCATCGTGTATGGCGTGAACCACCACGTGCTAAAGGCATCCGACACGGTCATCTCGAACGCGTCGTGCACGACGAACTGTCTTGCGCCGCTCGTCAAGCCGCTGAACGACAAGATCGGTCTCGTGAACGGTCTGATGACCACCATCCACGCCTACACGAACGATCAGGTTTTGACCGACGTGTATCACGAAGACCTGCGTCGCGCGCGCTCGGCCACGCATAGCCAGATCCCGACGAAGACGGGCGCGGCTTCGGCGGTCGGTCTCGTGCTGCCGGAACTGAACGGCAAGCTGGACGGCTATGCCATTCGCGTGCCGACCATCAACGTGTCGGTGGTCGATCTGTCGTTCATCGCCGCACGTGATACGACGGTCGAGGAAGTCAACAAGATCATGAAGGAAGCAGCGGAAGGTTCGCTCAAGGGCATTCTCGGCTATAACGAGGCGCCGCTCGTGTCGATCGACTTCAATCACAACCCGGCTTCGTCGACGTTCGATGCAACGCTCACCAAGGTGTCGGGCCGTCTCGTGAAGGTGTCGAGCTGGTACGACAACGAGTGGGGCTTCTCGAACCGCATGCTGGACACGGCTGTAGCGCTCGCGAACGCGAAGTAAGCTTGCTGCACTGACCGACGTAAAAAAAGCCGCTCTTCGGAGCGGCTTTTCTTTTCCCGCGCGTGTTCCGGCTTACGCGAAATTGCTGCCGGCAATGCGACACGACGTAAGCCGCAGCCGCCGCAGCCGCGTTCGCCGATGCCGTGCCCCTGAGATCGATTCGACAGCGCATCGCTGGAAAGGCCGGACCTACGCTCGGTGTGGCACCGGAAAATGCACGCCCGCGCGTTGCGCCGCGTTGACGATGTGCCGCTCTATTGCAATGCCGGCTTTCTCGCCGTCACGCGCCTTGAGTGCTTCGACGATCACCATGTGTTCGTTATAAGTCGAAAGCACGAGCTCGCGCCGATAGAACGGCAAGCGCTGGCTCTCTTTCATGATGTCGGCGCTGCCACGCAAGATGGACTCGATGGCCGCATTGCCCGCGAGACTCACGATACGCATATGGAATGCGAAGTCGAGTTGCGCGGCCTCCTCGAGTTCCGCCGCCATGAGCGCGCCTTGCAGCGCGTTCAGATTGTCATCGAGCCAGTCGATGTCGGCGTCGCCGATGGAATGCGCCGCCAGCCGCGCGACGAATCCCTCGAGCGCGAAGCGCATCTGATACGTATCGGGCAACGACGCCTGATCGGCAAACCGCCAGCCATGCGCGCTCGACGCCTGCGCGCTGCTCACATACACACCCTTGCCGGGACGGATGTGCAGCATGCCGAGCGCTTCGAGCGTGGTCAGCGCCTCGCGCAACGAAGCACGGCTGATCGCCAGTTCCTCCGATAGTTGCCGCTGCGCGGGCAGCAAACTGCCCACGGGATACATGCTCGACTCGATACGCTCGCGAATGGTCGCGATGGCGGCATCGGTCACGGTATGCGGAACGTTTTTCATAGGAAGAATTGGGGAATGGCCGGTCTGACCGCCATTGTATGCGCGCCTTTCGTACGCGTGTGCTCCGGTTCGAATCAAGCGATTCCATGCCAGAAGGCAACAGGGTAAACCGTTAGCACGCGTTGCTTGACGCGGTTATATCGGCTTTCTAATATGCCTCATCACATCACTGGTCCGACCAGTCGGAACAGTTGCCTGAAAATGAAACCCTTCAACGACAAGGAGAAGGTCGTGTCGAGATTCCTGAATTCGCTGTTCGGCAGGGTGATGATTGCGCTGGTCATCGGTATCGTGGTCGGCGCGCTTTTTCCCCACTTCGGCCAGTCGCTACGGCCGCTCGGCGATGGCTTTCTCAAGCTCATCAAGATGGTGATCGGGCCGATCGTGTTTTGCGTCGTCGTCAGTGGCATGGCGAGCGCGGGCGATCTGAAGAAGGTCGGGCGCGTCGGTCTGAAAGCGGTGGTCTACTTCGAGATCATGACTACGCTGGCGCTCGTGATCGGCGCGATCCTCGCGTGGGTGACGCGTCCGGGCGTCGGCATGAACATCGACCTGCATACGCTCGACGCGTCGTCGCTCACGACCTACACGGAACACGCGAAGAGCCTCAAGGACACGGCGGGTTTTCTGCTGAAGATCATTCCCGATACCGCCATCGACGCCTTCGCCAAGGGCGACATCCTGCAAGTGCTGGTGTTTTCCGTGCTATTTGGCTCGGCGCTCTCGTTGCTCGGCGACAAGGCGAAGCGCGTGACCGGTCTGATCGACGAACTCTCGCACGTGTTCTTTCGCATCATGGCGTTCATCATCAAGCTGGCGCCGCTCGGCGTGCTCGGCGCGATTGCGTTCACGACCGGGCAGTACGGCGTCGAATCGTTGAAGCAACTCGGCCTGCTCGTGGCCGTGTTCTATGCAAGCTGCTTCCTCTTCGTGTTCGTCGTGCTCGCAGTGGTGATGCGCCTCGCGGGCTTCTCCATCTTCAAGCTCGTGCGCTATCTGCGCGAAGAATTGTCGATCGTGCTCGGCACTGCATCGTCCGATGCCGTGCTGCCGCAGATCATGCGCAAGCTCGAATGGATGGGCATCAAGGACTCGACCGTCGGCCTCGTGATTCCGACCGGCTATTCGTTCAATCTCGACGGCTTCTCGATCTACCTCACGCTCGCGGTGATCTTCATCGCGCAGGCGACCAACACGCCGCTTTCGCTGCATGACCTGATCGTCGTGGTGCTCGTGTCGCTCGTGACCTCGAAGGGCGCGCACGGCATTCCCGGCTCGGCCATCGTGATCCTTGCGGCCACGCTGTCGGCCATTCCCGCGATTCCCGTGCTCGGTCTCGTGCTGATTCTGCCGGTCGACTGGTTCGTCGGCATTGCGCGGGCGGTGACGAATCTCATCGGCAATTGCGTGGCGACCGTGGTCGTGGCCGTGTGGGAGAACGACATCGACCGGGCGCGCGCCAGGCGTGTGCTCGACCAGGACGCGGATTATCGCTTCGTGCCGGCCGCGCCCGAAACCTCGCATGGGCATGAGAACGCGCACGCGATCTGATGCCGAAGCTGCGCTCGATCTTCAAATAAAAGGACATACGAATGGCAAACCCGATTCTCGATCCCGATGCGCCCGCCTTCACGCGCCGCTATATGAACCTCGCGGACCCGCGTCTCGGCGCGCAGGCGCTCTTCGCCACGGACGAATTCTTCGCGCCGAAGGAACGCATGCTGGAGCCGCAGCCGGCGGTGTTCATTCCCGGCAAATACGACCAACACGGCAAGTGGATGGACGGCTGGGAAACGCGCCGCAAGCGCACGACGGGCTATGACTTCTGCGTCGTCAAGCTCGCGCGCGCGGGCACGATTCACGGCATCGATATCGATACGAGTCATTTCACGGGCAACTTTCCGCCGGCCGCGTCGGTCGAGGCGTGCTACAGCCCGAACGCCGATCCGGCGAGCGCGCCCGAAGACGGCGACTGGCGCGAGATCGTGCCGGCGACGACCTTGCAGGGCAATCGTCATCACTATGTCGAGATCGCCGATACGCGCGCTTACACGCACTTGCGCGTGAACATTTACCCCGATGGCGGGATCGCGCGGCTACGTGTGTATGGTCAGCCGAAGACGGATTTTTCGCGCATCGAGCGCGGCACGCTGCTGGACCTCGCGGCTGTCGAGAACGGCGCGTATCTGGTCGCGGCGAACAATCAGCACTTCGGGCCAGCATCGCAAATGCTGATGCCGGGACGCGGCGTGAATATGGGCGATGGCTGGGAAACGCGTCGCCGTCGCGAGCCGGGCAACGACTGGGCGATCGTAGCGCTGGCCGCGCCCGGCGTGATCCGCGCGATCGAAGTCGATACCGCGCATTTCAAAGGCAATTTCCCGGATCGCTGCTCGCTGCAGGCGGCGCGTGTCGAGGGCGGCACGGATGAATCGCTCGTGACGCAAGCCATGTTCTGGCCTGTGCTGCTCGACGAGCAAAAACTCGCTATGGACAAGGTGCATCGCTTCGAGAAGGAGCTCGCGAAGCTCGGGCCCGTGACGCACGTGCGCTTCAATATTTTTCCGGATGGCGGCGTGTCGCGGCTGCGCGTCTTCGGCGAAATTCAATGAAGACGCCGATGCTTGTCTCGCTCGCGCGCCGAGCGTTCGCGTTCATCGATCAAGGTACGTGAACGTAATTGCGAATCGTGCGCATACGCATCTCGCAAACCGTACAGGCGAAATGAAACCGCCGTCCATCGTTGCCGATGGGCGGCGGTTTTGCCTATTGCGCGCCGGGCACCCGGCGCATCCGCTCAATGCTTACGGTGCGGGCAGTTTTCTTTCGTGCAGGCGCCGTACAAAGCCAGCGCATGCTCGTGGAGCTTGAAGCCGCGCTCTTTCGCGATGGACTGCTGACGGCGTTCGATCTCGGCGTCGAAGAACTCTTCCACGCGGCCGCAGTCGATGCACACGAGGTGATCGTGATGCGAACCTTCGTTGAGTTCGAAGACGGCCTTGCCCGATTCGAAATTGCTCCGCGACAAAAGTCCGGCTTGCTCGAACTGCGTGAGCACGCGATAAACCGTGGCGAGACCGATATCCAGCTCTTCGGTGAGCAGGTTTCGATACACGTCTTCAGCGGTCAGATGGCGCACCGGACTGTGCTGGAAGATTTCGAGAATCTTGAGGCGGGGCAGGGTCGCCTTGAGCCCGATATTTTTGAGATCGGCGGGATTGGTCATGGCTAGGCATCCCTAGAGTACAATTTGAGGTTCTCATAGTAATGCGTTTTGACCGTTCCCGACATCATGAACAGAAATGACACGGATCGGTCCGCATGAGCACGTGACTGTCGCGTATTGGCTCACGTATTGGCTTGGATTGGCTTGGATTGGCGCGGCCTTCGAAAACGCCTCGCGCGAAAGGTTGAAATGTTCTCAAAAATTTTATCGAATTGCAGGGAGAGCCGTCGCATGCGGGGAACCATGATCGCTGCAACCGTGGCCGCATTGCTGGCCGGTTGCTCGACTTACGACAGCATCACGCAGAAGATCGCGCAGAGCATCACGCCGTATCGGATCACGGTCGTGCAAGGCAATTTCGTTTCGCAGGAAGCAGCAAGCCAGATGCAGGTCGGCATGTCGCGCGATCAGGTCAAGCAAATTCTCGGCACGCCGCTTCTCACCGACATGTTCCACGCGGATCGCTGGGACTACGTCTTTTACTTCAAGCGCGGTTCCACGTCGGTCGTGCAGCAGCGCGACTTCGTCGTGAACTTCGCGAGCGAGCGCGTGGTGAGCTGGTCGGGCGGCGAGAATCTGCCTTCGAACCTCGAACTGCTCGCGGAAATCGACGGCGACAAGGGCGTGAAGGTCGCGAAGGCCGCGGTGCCTCCCGCTTCCGCGCCGGTCGCGGCATCCACCGTGGCCGTGACCGCTCCGGCGGGCGAGCCTTCCACGCAGCCAAACGCAGCGGCGGCTTTTTCGGGCGACGCGAACCAGCAAGCGGCGCAGGCCGCGAATCGCGCGACCGCTCAGGTGGATACGCCAACGGGCCGTCAGCGCTCTTCGGCCTACAGCAGCGCGCCGCAAAGCGCGGGCGGTGCGCCGGGTTCGGCGGGCGCGGGCGGCAGCAACTCGCAAATCCAGTTGCAGCGCAAGCCGCAGCAAATCAACATTCCGGATAGCAGCGCGGTAGGCCCGGCGAGCACGTCGCCCACGCCTTCCAACGCCGGTGGTCAGACGCAGTTCTCCATGCCGCAGTAACGCGGCGCCGACGGGAACCGGCGTGCTCCTCGCGCGGTTCCCGTTGCTTCCAATCTGCATCATCCAGCGCGTGACCGTTGCGCGCTTCGACACGAGACAGCCATGAAGATCGCCATCGCCGGGGCATCGGGCCGCATGGGCCGGATGTTGATCGAAACCGTTCTCAACGATCCCGACGCGGAAATCGTCGGCGCCCTCGACCGGCCCGGCGTGCCGCAGCTCGGCCAGGACGCGGGCGCGTTTCTCGGCAAGACCACGGCCGTCCTGCTCACCGACGACATCGAACGCGTGTTCGCCGCCGCCGATTATCTGATCGACTTCACGCGCCCCGAGGGCACGCTCGCGCATCTCGAAGCCGCGCTGCGTCACAACGTGAAGATGGTGATCGGCACGACCGGTTTCTCCGATGAACAGAAGGCGCAATTGCGAGCCGCGGGCGCGAAGATCGGCGTCGTGTTCGCGCCGAACATGAGCGTTGGCGTGAACGTCACGCTCAAGCTGCTCGAATTCGCGGCGAAGCACTTCGCGGAAGGCTACGACATCGAAGTGATCGAGGCGCATCACCGGCACAAGGTGGATGCGCCCTCTGGCACCGCGCTTGCCATGGGCGAGGCAGTGGCCAAGGCGCTCGGCCGCGACCTCAAGGACTGCGCCGTCTACGCGCGCGAAGGCGTGACCGGCGAACGCGACCCATCGACTATCGGTTTCGCGGCCATTCGCGGCGGCGATATCGTCGGGGATCACACGGTCATGTTCGCGGGCATCGGCGAGCGCGTCGAGATCACGCATAAATCGGCGAGCCGTCTGTCTTACGCGCAGGGCGCGCTGCGCGCGGTGAGGTTTCTCGCGAGCCACGACAAAGGCTTTTTCGACATGCAGGACGTCCTCGGGCTGCGCTGAAATTCATGGCGGCCACAGGCGTCATTCATTATCTTCAAAGCGGCGATGCGGTCACGCATGCGATTGCGGGCGTGCTGCTCGCCATGTCGTTCGCGAGCTGGTGTTTTCTGCTGGTAAAGGCGTGGGTGCTCACGCGCGCGAAGCGTCAGGGGCCGCGCGGGGTGCAGCGGTTCTGGCAGGCGGCGACGCTCAAGGATGGCATCGGCGCCTTGCGTGCAGTCGATCGCGAGCGCGTATATCTGCCGCTCGCCGAGGCTGCGTGGCGTGCGTCGGAAGCCGAGATGCCGGGCGCGTTGCTCGCGCGCGTGGAACGCAGCGAACGCGTGCTGCGCGCGTTGCGGCAAGCGTTGCTGAATTCACAGCGGCGGCTGGAGTTCGGGCAGGTTCTGCTGGCGTCGGTGGGCAGCACGGCGCCGTTCGTCGGGCTGCTCGGGACCGTGTGGGGCATTTATCACGCGCTGACCAGCATTGCGGCGAGCGGACAGGCAATGATCGAAACCGTCGCCGGTCCGGTTGGCGAGGCGCTTATCATGACGGCCTTCGGGCTCGTCGTGGCCATTCCGGCGGTGCTCGCCTACAACGTGCTCGGGCGCTACGTGCGGCAGATTTCCGAGGAACTCGACGGCTTCGCGCACGATCTGCACGCGTTCGTGTGCGGTGAAGGCAAGTAGGGGAGCGCGAGGCGATGGCGTTCGGCGGACTCGACAAAAAGCCCAATAACGCGCCGATGGCGGACATCAACATGACGCCGCTCATCGACGTCATGCTCGTTCTGCTCGTCATCTTTATCATCACCGCGCCACTTTTCACGCATGCGATCCGGCTCGATCTGCCGAAAGTCGCGTCGCAGCCGGCGCGCGAGACGCCGCAGACCATCACGCTTTCCATCGACGATGCGGGCAAGCTCTATTGGAACGACGCGCCCATCAGCATGAACGACATGCGCGCGCGTTTCGCGGATGCCGCCAAGGCCGCGCAAAAGCCCGAAGTGCATTTGCGGGCGTCGAGCGCGACGCGCTACGAGGTCATCGCGCAGGTAATGGGCGCGGCGCAGCAGGCGGGGTTGGAGCGGATTGGGTTCGTTACGCAAGCGGTCGGGCAACCGGCGCGGTAGGCGCGTCCTTTAGTTTTGCGGCGGTTGGCGGCGCCGGGCGGGATGCAACTTCAACATGCCGGTCAAATGTATCTTCCCGCTTCGTACACTTGAGCTTTGCAGCGACGGGAGACGCGAAGCGCGGCACAATCCCAATGCGCTCCTCGATCAAGCTTGCATTGCGCGTATGTCGCTCGATCGGCTTACTTGGCGGCGTTTGACTTCTCACCGGCGGGCGCTCGAAGCTTTGCATCGGCGCCAAGCACCTCGCCGCCTCCGCCAGAAAGCCCTGCACACGCATCTCGAAGCCTGCCGCCATCGCCTGAGCAAGTTGACACGACGGTATAATCGCCCTTTGCCCGTGCTTTGCGTTGCTCGTCAGCAGCAGGACGAAACACCGGGCGCAGCGCCAATCCAGACCGACACGCCGCAAAGCGCGTCCGAGGTCCGTTCCCAGCATTTGCGTAAAGCCACCACACCATGCACGATAAATACGTACCCGCCGACGTCGAATCCGCCGCGCAGAGCAACTGGCGCGCGAACGACGTCTACCGGACGACCGAGACGTCGACCAAGCCCAAGTTCTATTGCGTCTCGATGCTGCCGTATCCGTCGGGCAAGCTGCACATGGGGCACGTGCGCAACTACACCATCAACGACGTGATGTACCGTTATCTGCGCATGAACGGTCACAACACGCTCATGCCCATGGGCTGGGACGCGTTCGGCATGCCCGCCGAAAACGCGGCCATGGCGAACAACGTGCCGCCGGCAAAGTGGACCTACGACAACATCGCGTACATGAAGAAGCAGATGCAGTCGATGGGTCTCGCCATCGACTGGTCGCGCGAAGTCGCCACCTGCTCGCCCGAGTACTACAAGTGGAACCAGTGGCTGTTTCTCAAGATGCTGGAAAAGGGCATCGCGTACAAGAAAACCGGCACGGTGAACTGGGACCCGGTCGATCAAACCGTGCTCGCGAACGAGCAAGTCATCGACGGGCGCGGCTGGCGCTCGGGCGCGCTCGTCGAGAAGCGCGAAATTCCGATGTACTACCTGCGCATCACCGACTATGCGGACCAGTTGCTCGACGATCTCGAAGGCCTCGGCTGGCCCGAGCGCGTCAAGATCATGCAGCAGAACTGGATCGGCAAGAGCTTCGGCGTGAATTTCGGTTTCCCGTATGAGATCGATGGCGAGGCGAAGCTGCTGCGCGTGTTCACCACGCGCGCCGACACCATCATGGGCGTCACCTTCGCGGCGATTGCTGCGGAGCATCCGCTCGCCACGCGCCTTGCCCGCGACAACGCGGACTTGCAGGCGTTCATCGAGGAATGCAAGCGCGGCGGCGTGGCGGAAGCCGATGTCGCCACCATGGAAAAGAAGGGCATGCCCACCGGTTTCTTCGTCACGCATCCGCTGACGGGCGAACAGGTCGAAGTGTGGATCGGCAACTACGTGCTGATGTCCTACGGCGAAGGCGCGGTAATGGGCGTGCCCTCGCACGACGAGCGCGATTTCGTGTTCGCGAAGAAATACGGCTTGCCGATCAAGCAGGTCATCGCCGTCGAAGGCAAGACGTATTCGACCGATGCCTGGCAGGAATGGTATGGCGACAAAACCGCCGGGCGTCTCGTCGACAGCGGCAAGTACGACGGCATGACGACCGAGGAAGCCATCAACGCGATCGCCGCCGACTTGAAAGCGAAAGACTTCGGCGACAAGCAGATCACCTGGCGTCTGCGCGACTGGGGCATTTCGCGTCAGCGCTACTGGGGCACGCCGATTCCGATCATCCATTGCCCGAGTTGCGGCGACGTGCCGGTGCCGGAAAAAGACTTGCCGGTCGTGCTGCCGGAAGACCTCGTGCCGGACGGCACGGGCAATCCGCTCGCGAAGTCCGAAGCGTTCCTGAATTGCGCGTGCCCGAAATGCGGCGCGGCGGCGAAGCGCGAGACCGACACGATGGACACCTTCGTCGATTCTTCCTGGTACTTCTCGCGCTACAGCGCGCCGGACGCCAAGACCATGGTCGACGAACGCACCGATTACTGGATGCCGATGGACCAGTACATCGGCGGTATCGAGCACGCCATTCTGCACTTGCTGTACTCGCGCTTCTGGACCAAGGTCATGCGCGACATGGGCCTCGTGAAGTTCGGCGAACCCGCGAAGAATCTGCTCACGCAGGGCATGGTGCTCAACGAGACGTTCTATCGCGAAGACGCGGCGGGCAAGAAGACCTGGTACAACCCGCTGGATGTCACCGTCACGCACGACGACAAGGGCCGTCCCACGGGCGCGACCTCGAACGCGGACGGTCAGCCGGTCGTGCTCGGCGGCGTCGAGAAGATGTCGAAGTCGAAGAACAACGGCGTGGACCCGCAGACGCTCATCGACCAATACGGTGCGGATACGGCGCGTCTTTTCGTTATGTTCGCCGCGCCGCCGGAGCAATCGCTCGAATGGTCGGGCGCGGGCGTGGAAGGCGCGAGCCGGTTCCTGCGCCGCGTGTGGCATTTCGGACACGACAACGCTGAAGCACTGCGTCAGCACGCGAAGCTCGATGCATCGAAACTCAACGATGCCGATCGCGCGCTGCGCCGCGAAATCTATACGGTGCTCAAGCAAGCCGACTTCGACTACGGCCGCCTGCAGTACAACACGGTCGTTTCGGCCGCGATGAAGATGCTTAACGCGCTCGAAGGCGCGAAGCAGTCGAGCGAAGGCGTGCTCAACGAAACCTTCAGCGTGCTGTTGCGCGTGCTGTATCCGGTCGTGCCGCACGTCACGTTTCAGTTGTGGTCGGAACTCGGTTACGCCGATAGCTTCGGTCCGCTGCTCGATGCGCCGTGGCCGAAGGTCGACGAAGCCGCGCTCGAACAATCGGAGATCGAACTCGTGTTGCAAGTCAACGGCAAGGTGCGTGGCGCGCTGACGGTCGCGAAGGACGCATCGCGCGAAGACATCGAAAAGGCCGCGATCGCGCACGAGATGTTCGAGAAGTTTGCCGAAGGGCGTGCGCCGAAGAAGGTCGTCGTGGTGCCGGGACGCCTCGTCAACGTGGTCGTCTGATGATGAGCGCCAAGGGAGTGGATGTGACCGGAAAACGAGTCGAGGCAACCGGCATGGGCAGGCGTTCGTTTCTGGCGCTGCTTGGGGGCGCGCTCGCCGTATCCGCGTGCGGCTTCCAGTTGCGCGGACAGCAGGACTACGCGTTCAAGCGGCTCTCCATTTCGGGCGGCACGCCGCAAATGGTCGCGCGGCTCGAACGCATGGTGCAGGGCGGCAGCGATACGGTCATCGTCAAGGCGGGCGAGAAGCCGGACGCCACTTTGTCGCTGTCCGAGGGCACGGGCATGGGCACGCTGAGTCTGAATTCGCAGGGCGTGGTGCAGGAATACGAGCTCGATTTCCGACTGACGTATTCGCTGCTCGGCGCCGACGGCACGTTGTTGATTCCGCCTAGCGTCATCGCGCTGAATCGCGCAATGACCTACAGCGACCAGTACACGCTCGCGAAATCGCAGGAAGCGACGCTGCTCTACAACGACATGCGTAACGACGCCGTCGATCAGTTGACGCGCCGGCTTGCCGTCGTGCGTTCGCTGCATCCGGCGCCGAGCGAGCAGACGCCGGGCATCGCGCCACGCGCGCCGTTGCCGACGCCGCCGCTTTGATCGCGCGCGCTCATCGACCATCATGCAGTTGAAGCTCGACGCGCTCGAAGCGCACCTCGCGAAAGGTCCGAAGGGTCTGTACGTCGTTTATGGCGACGAGCACCTGCTCGCGCAGGAAGCGTGCGACCGCATCCGAGCCGCGGCGCGCGCGGCGGGTTTCACGGACCGTACGGTGTTTACCGTCGAGCGCGGTTTCGACTGGAGCGGGTTGATCGGCGCGACGCAGTCGATGTCGCTCTTCGGCGACCGGCAACTGATCGAGTTGCGCATTCCCACGGGCAAGCCGGGCAAGGAAGGCGCGGAAGCGTTGAAGACGCTCGCCGCCGCCAATAACCCCGACATCCTCGCGCTCGTCACCTTGCCGCGTCTCGATGGCGCGACGCAGAAGTCCGCGTGGTTCACGGCGCTGATCGGCGCGGGCGTCGCGCTGAAAATCGATCCAGTGGAACGCGCGCAATTGCCCATGTGGGTCGGTCAGCGGCTTTCTTTGCAAGGCCAGCGTGTGGCGCCAGGCGAAGAAGGGCGGCGAGCGCTTCTGTTCATCGCCGAACGCGTGGAGGGCAATCTGCTCGCGGCGCATCAGGAAATCCAGAAGCTGGGGCTGTTGTATCCGCAAGGCGTATTGAGTTTCGAGCAGATTCACGATGCCGTGCTGAACGTCGCGCGCTACGACGTCTTCAAGCTCAACGAGGCCATGTTGACCGGCGATATCGGCCGGCTCGCGCGCATGCTCGACGGTCTGAAGGGCGAAGGCGAAGCCGCCGTGCTTGTGCTATGGGCGCTGGTCGAAGAGGTGCGTACGCTGCTGCGTATCAAGCGCGGCGTGGCATCGGGCAAACCGCTCGCCACGCTCATGCGCGAGAACCGCGTCTGGGGTCCGCGCGAACGGTTGATCGGCCCGGCGCTCTCGCGCGTGACCGAGGAAGCGCTGGAGAAGGCGCTTTCGCTGGCGGCGCGGCTGGATCGGCAGGTGAAGGGGCTGTCCGGGAGCACGGGCAAGCGCGGCAGCGAACCGCCGCCCGATCCCTGGGCCGGCATGTTCGAGCTAGCCATGGCTGTCGCGCATTCCAGCAAGGCCGCGCATGCCGCCGCCGTTGCGCCACCGGCGCGAGTGCGTCGCTAGACGCTTGAGCGGGCGCTGTTGCAATACGCTTAACCGCTTAGAATGATTTTTTCAGTGCTCGCCGTTGTTCGGACGAAGCGCGATATCCAGACATTGCGGACGCCTGCGGCCCGCAAAGAGACACATGATGAACATCGATCACTACATGGCCGACCTTGGCCGGCGCGCGCGCAAGGCGTCGCGTGCCATGGCGCGGGCATCGACGGCGGCCAGGAACGCGGCGCTGCATGCGGTGGCGCTCGCTATTGCCGAGGAACGCGAAGCACTCAAAGCGGCGAATGCCCGCGATCTCGCCCGCGCGCGCGAGAAGGGTCACGACGCAGCGTTCATCGACCGTCTGACGCTGTCGGACAAGGCGCTCGACACGATGGTCGAAGGCTTGCAACAGGTCGCGGCGCTGGCCGATCCCATCGGTGAAATCAGCGGGCTCAAGTATCGGCCGAGCGGCATTCAGGTCGGGCAGATGCGCGTGCCGCTTGGCGTGATCGGCATCATTTATGAATCGCGGCCGAACGTGACGATCGACGCGGCCGCGCTGTGCCTCAAGTCGGGCAACGCCACCATTTTGCGCGGCGGTTCCGAGGCGCTGGAATGCAACACGGCGCTTGCAAAGCTCATCGCCAAAGGCCTCGAAACGGCCGGCTTGCCGCAAGATGCGGTGCAGGTCGTCGAGACGGCGGATCGCGCGGCGGTCGGCAAGCTTATCACCATGACGGAGTTCGTCGACGTGATCGTGCCGCGCGGCGGCAAGAGCCTCATCGCGCGGCTCATGGAAGAAGCGCGCGTGCCCATGATCAAGCATCTCGACGGCATCTGCCACGTTTATGTCGATGACCGCGCGGATCTCGCCAAGGCTGCGGTGATCTGCGACAACGCGAAGACGCATCGCTACGGCACCTGCAACACGATGGAAACGCTGCTCGTTGCGCGGGGCATCGCGCATGAGGCACTGCCGGCGCTCGCGCGCGCGTTTCAGGCGAAGGATGTCGAACTGCGTGTGGACGGACTTGCGCGCGCCGTGCTCGAAGCGGCGAATGTGGGTTCGCTCGTCGATGCCACCGAGGTCGACTGGACCACCGAATACCTCGCGCCGGTTCTGGCGATCAAGGTCGTCGAGGACCTCGATGAAGCGATCGAGCACATCAACATCTACGGCTCGCATCATACGGATGCCATCGTCACCGAAGACCACGACCGCGCCATGCGCTTTTTGCGCGAGGTCGATTCGGCGAGCGTGATGGTCAACGCATCGACCCGTTTCGCCGATGGCTTTGAATTCGGTCTCGGCGCGGAAATCGGCATCTCGAACGACAAGCTGCACGCGCGCGGACCTGTCGGGCTGGAAGGGCTGACCTCACTGAAATACGTCGTGCTCGGGCGCGGCGAAGTGCGTCAGTAAGGTCACGCGATGCTCTGGATCAAATCGCTGCATATCGTGCTGGTCGCGTCGTGGTTCGCGGGGCTTTTCTATCTGCCGCGCATTTTCGTGAATCTCGCGATGGAGAAGGACGCGGCTGCAACCGCTCGCTTGCTGCTCATGGCGCGCAAGCTGTTTCGCTTCATGACGTTCATCGCGGTGCCCGCCCTGGCGTGCGGGCTTTGGTTGTGGCTCGTGGTAGGCATTGGCGCGGGGCAGGGCTGGCTGCATGCGAAGCTCTCCGTCGTTGCGCTGATCATCGTTTATCACGCTTATTGCGGGCGCTTGCTGCACACGTTTCAACGTGGCGAGAATAAGCGGTCGGATAAGTGGTATCGGATGTTCAATGAATTGCCGGTGCTGGGTCTTTTAGGCGCGACGTTGCTTGTCGTGGTCAAGCCTTTTTAGCTGCTTGCCATTTTCACGCGTCGCGCTGTTCAAGTAGCGCGAGCGCCATTTCGCCGAATACTTCCGGCCGTCCCTCGAAGAAGCGTTGCACGACTTTCGTTTCAAGCATCCACGCGCGTAGCGCTTCTCTCTCATCCCGGTTATTCGCCAACCGAACAGCAGCCTCAACGTAGTCGTCCACAGTCGTGGCGACCATCCATTCCGGCATGGACGCGCGTGCGAACATCGCGCCGTCGATATGCTCGAACACTTCCGGTCCCGTTTTGCAGATACCGGGCAAGCCGACGGTGAAGGCATCCACGATTCCGTTTGTATTGCCGAAGGGAAAGGGGCTCACATGTCCATGTTGGCGAGCTGTTCGGCGTATTCCTCGTAGGGCAAGAATCCGTGAATCGTGAATGAGCCGGAAGGAAGATACTCGGTCAGCACGCGATTCAGGTGCATCAAGGTGAACACCTTGCTGCCGCTTGCAATGAAATGCAGATGCACTTGCGGCTCTGCCCGCTGCACGATTGCCCTGCAGGCAGTGAAGAAGGACGGATTGAGCTTCATCGGCGTCGCGGCGATGGCAATGTCAGTGTGGTTCTTGCCAACCGGCGTGCGGGCCGGAACCGCGCTCAATAAACTCGATGCGATATAAGGCTGTCCGTCCGTCGGCAGCCGCATGAGTTCTTCGCTGAAGCAAGCCGGGTCGCCGACATAATCATCTTCGACACTGACGTAGTCGATGCGGTCCGAATGTGTCGTCGCCGGGTGCCCGAGCGCCGCAATTTGCAGCGGCGCGACGCGGATGTTCGACAAGAAAATGGTCAGTACCGACATGCCCACGCTCGGCATGTACAGCACGCTTGGGAGCTCCGTTTGCGCGAAGTCGCGAATGAGGCGGACTTGGTCGAGCACGTTGGCGCCTTCCGGGAGATCGATAGTTCGATCGAATACCCGACGACCCGCATCGTCGATAGAGCGAGGTGCGCAGAACGCGACTGTTTCGAAGCAACGTCTTGCCGCAGCGAGCGTTGCGGAATGCGTTCGCACGATCGAATGCCCGCTGTTGAAACTTTCCGCGACGACCAGCATGAGCGGACGTGCGTTCCGTTCGCGCTCGGGTGGTGGCTTGGTCGTATCGAGATCGGTCAGCCCGAAATTCGCAAGACCCAGGCGCACGAGACCGTTGATGCCTTGTTTCACGGCATGGCGGTCTCCCTCGGTGTAAGTGCAATGCATATACAGCGCCCAGAGACTCGTCAGATCGAGCGGCGGCGACTCATTCAGTTTGTCGATGGAGCCGGTCAGCCATTCGAGCAAGCGGATGCGTCGTGCACACGCAACCGCGCTGCCGCCGAATTGTTCTCCTCCGATACCGATGGCAAGACTCAACGCCGAAGCGCGGTCGGCGTTCCAAAGTTGCGCGATATCGAGGTCGATGCGTGATTCCGGGCTGTACAGAATGCTCAGGCGTCGAGCGGTGTCGGCAGAAAGAGTGGATGCGTCGGCATTGCCTTGGCGGCGAGCAAGCAACTCACGCACGAAATGGTCGGTATGACCGGGCGACGTGGCGGCCGCGATGCTCCAGATGAGCGAACGCTGCGCTTGCAACGATTGCAAACGAACGTCGGTCCAGGTGAATCGCGGATTCACGAGCATGCTTCCTAAAGCATGACAAACGCGGCTGGCGAAATGCTCGTCCGACTCGGATCTGTTGGCGAACGCTCGGGCGTCGCCGCGGGACATGAGGTCGGCCAGATTCATATACGGAAATCTTGCCAACCGTTCCGAGAACTTGCCGAACAGGGCGAGAGCTTCATCGAAGTCTTCGCCATTGATACAGGACTCGAAACGTTCAAGTGAAAATACGCCGCTGGTTTCCATTTGCTCTACTGATCACTTAATCGCTGAAGCTCATACTAAATGATCATACTGGCAAAGTAAGCCGATTGAACCAACTGTCACATTCGCGGCCGATGTGCTGCGTCGATCAAAGGTCGACGCGTCTTCGTTCCAGCACATCCTTGGCCTCGGCAAGACGCGCAGCCAACTCAGGGCCACGTGCCAACGCCATGCCGACCGCGAGAATATCGCCGATGGCCAAGTGCGATACGCGGGAAGTCATCGGCGAGAAAATATCCGTGTCTTCGTCGACATTCGCGAAAAGCCCGATATTCGCCATGCGCGCGAGCGGCGAATTGCCATGCGTGATAGCGATCACGCTCGCGCCGCGATCCATTGCCGATTTGCACGCGTCGAGAATGTCTTTTGTGCGGCCAGTATTGGAAATGGCGACGACGACATCGCCGGGTCCGAGCAGCGCCGCCGAAGTCGTATAGGTATGCGGGTCCGAATACGCAACCGACGGCACGCCGAGGCGGAAGAACTTGTGCTGCATATCCAGCGCCGCGATGCCCGATCCGCCCGCGCCATAGAACTCGATGCGACGCGCGTTGGCCAGCACGCCAATCGCGGCGGCGACGCTGTCCGACGACAAGCTGTTGCGCACCTGGATCAGCGCGCCGATGGTGCGGTCCAGAACCTTCGCGGCAACGCCCGCAGGCGGCTCGTCGCTGCGGACATCGCGATAAACCGTGGGAACGTCCCCTGCCACGCTTTGAGCAAGACGAATCTTGAACTCGCGAAAGCCGGAAAAGCCCAACGCCTGACAGAAGCGCGCGATCGTCGGCTGACTGACGCCTGCCCGCGCCGCAAAATCGGTCATCGACAAGTCGAGTACCTCGCGCGGCGCTTCGAGCACGTAGTCGGCCAGCTTGCGCTCCGAAGGGCGCAATTGTTCTCGCATCGCCTCGACTTGGGACAGCAACATCGGGAATCTCGCCTATGCTGGAAAATTGCCTGCGACTATAGCTGATCGCTGCTTTGTACATTTACTACACGATCTGATGTGTAGATTTAGGGGATTTCCCTGAGTTCGCTGCCAGTAAAAGCGCCAGATACGCGAACACTTAACAAATAAAGGCGGATCGCAAGTTGTCTGCTTGTAGTTTTTCTACTAACATTTCGTTTCACGGCACGACGCAAAATTATCAGATAGCTGCCAGTCCTCGCGACGTCCACCCAATACCTCGACGGCAAGCACGCCGGGAGTGAGACAAAGGAGCTCCGATGGTTTCCCCGCATTCGCAACTCAAGAAGGTCACCGACCGCGTGATCGAACGCAGCAAGTCCACTCGTTCGGCTTATCTGACGCGCATCGACGCCGCGCGCGGCAAGTTTCCGGCGCGCGGCGCGTTGTCGTGCGCCAATCTCGCGCACGGCTTCGCGGGTCTCGAAGGGCAGGAAAAGTTCGCGATCAAGGCGGTGCGCGAGCCGAACATCGGCATTGTGTCTTCTTATAACGAAATGCTGTCGGCGCACGCGCCGTACAAGAGCTTCCCCGACATCATCAAGCAGGCGGCTCAGCAGCACGGCGGTATTGCGCAATTCGCGGGCGGCGTGCCGGCCATGTGCGACGGCATCACGCAGGGCAACGCCGGCATGGAGTTGTCGCTGTTCTCGCGCGAAGTCATCGCCATGAGCACGGCCGTGGCGCTCACGCACAACATGTTCGATGCCGCCTTGTGCCTCGGCGTATGCGACAAGATCGTGCCGGGTCTCGCCATCGGCGCGCTGCAGTTCGGACATCTGCCGACCATCTTCGTGCCCGCCGGTCCGATGACGAGCGGCCTCACCAACGACGACAAAGCGAAGGTTCGTCAGGAGTTCGCGACGGGCAAATGCAACCGCGACGCATTGCTCGAAGCGGAAGCGGCGGCTTATCACGGTCACGGCACATGCACGTTTTACGGCACGGCGAACAGCAATCAGATGCTGATGGAAGTGATGGGCCTGCATCTGCCGAGCGCTGCGTTCGTGCATCCGCATACGCCATTGCGCGATGCACTTACCGCCGAGGCCGCGCGTCGCGTACTGGATATCACGCTCGAACGCGGCCACTACACGCCGATTGGCCACGTCGTCGATGAGAAAGCGATCATCAACGGCATCGTCGCGTTGCTGGCGACGGGCGGCTCCACGAATCACACGCTGCATCTGGTGGCGATCGCGCGCGCGGCGGGGATCATCATCGACTGGAACGACTTCGATCAACTGTCGCAGGTCGTGCCGTTACTCGCGAAGATCTATCCGAACGGCAAGGCCGATGTGAACCATTTTCACGCGGCGGGCGGCGTTGCGTTCCTCGTGCGCAATCTGCTCGAAGGCGGCTTGCTGCATGAGGACGTGCAGACGGTCGTCGGTCATGGGCTGTCGCATTACACGAGGGAGCCGAAGCTCATCGACGGCAAGCTCCAATGGGTCGACGGCGCTAAAGAAAGTCATGACAGCAAGGTGCTGCGTAGCATTGGCGAGCCGTTTCAGCCGGATGGCGGTTTGCGGCTCATGCAAGGCAAACTCGGGCGGGGCGTGATCAAGATCTCGGCGGTTGCGCCTGAGCATCGCGTGGTGAAGGCGCCGGCTATCGTGTTCAATTCGCAGGAAGAAGTGCAGGAGGCGTTCGACAGGGGCGAGCTCAAGCGCGATTTCGTGGCGGTCGTGCGCTTTCAGGGCGCGCGCGCGAATGGCATGCCGGAGTTGCATCGATTGACGCCGTTGCTCGGCGTGTTGCAGGATCAGGGCTTCCATGTGGCGCTCGTGACCGATGGGCGCATGTCGGGCGCATCGGGCAAGGTGCCCGCGGTAATCCACATATCGCCTGAAGCGTTGTTGCATGGTCCGATCGGCAAGGTGCGCACGGGCGATATGATCGTGATCGATGCGCCGTCGGGTGTGCTCGACGTCGATATCGATGCCGATGAATGGGCGGCGCGCGAAGTGGAGGCGCCGCTGCATCAGGCGCAAAACGAGGCGGGCTTCGGGCGTGAGCTGTTCGGCGTGTTCCGTCACGCGGCGTTGCCGGCGGAAGAGGGCGCGTCGGTGTTTGGCGCGCTGCTTGACGCCGCGTCTGCTCCGTCGCACCGCTCGCCCGATGTCGTGAAGGCGCACGCGACACATTGAGTCAAAGGCCGTTGCTGCCTGAAACAAACCTCGCGGCTTGGCCGTTAGACAACGGCGCCGCATCAAACACCAGGAGTCGTATCACATGAAAACGGTAAGCGAAATCGTCCGTCTTGGTCCTGTCATTCCTGTTCTTGCCTTCGATTCGGTCGAGCAGGGCGAGCACGTCTCGCGCGCGCTGCATGCTGGCGGCGTGAAGGTGTTGGAGATTACGTTGCGCACGGCCGCGGGTATCGCGGCAATCGAGCGGGCGAGTCAGCTTGCGGACGATATCGTCGTGGGCGTCGGCACGATCACGAAACCCGAGCATTGTGCACAGGCAAAGAAGGCGGGTGCGCAATTCGGTGTGTCACCCGGCTTGACGCGAGACATGCATAAGGCTGCGCAAGATGCGGGCTTGCCATTGCTGCCTGGCGTGATGACCCCGAGCGACATCATTACGGCGATGGAACTTGGATATGAAATCGTGAAGTTTTTCCCGGCGCAGCAGGCGGGTGGAATTCCGATGCTGCAGGCTTTCCATGGGCCGTTTCCGAATTTGAAGTTCTGTCCGACGGGCGGGATTACTGCCGAGACGGCGACGAGCTTCTTGGCGCAGCCGAATGTGGTTTGCGTGGGCGGGTCTTGGTTGACGCCGAAGGCTGCGCTGGCTGCGCAGAATTGGGAGGAGGTTACGAGGCTGGCGCGGGCGGCTACGGAGTTGGCGGCGCAGGGGTGAGTTGCTGGGCTAAAGAGGTGTGATTTCTCTCGCGCATGAGCTTGTCCTTGGAGGCGCGTCCTTTGTACGAAGGTGACGTGCCCTGAGCCGAGCTCGCGTTTCGTGGTGGTACTCGCTTATCGAGCCCTTTTCCGATCTAGTCGGTTCTTGTCGGCCCGCATCTTCGACGTGACGCTTGAAATATCGACTTCTACTTTTGTGCGTCACGCCCGTTCTGCACACACCCTTGATGGCGGTGACGTAGGACCCAAGAGCTCATCCTTCAAAATGCTTGGGGGTTCTTCAACAAATTTCGGCTGACACTGACGAGTCAAGCGTTGTGTCGTGTTGAGTAAGAGTTCAGCACTTGGTCGTCGACGTTTTTAGTCTTATCCGTCAGACCAACGGCTCGAGCAAGCCGTCGCTGAGTGGCTCCGCACCACTGGCTGCATCACGGCAAGATGCAGACGATGTGTGAATTAACAATTCAATCGATGCTTCTAAGTTGAATTTGAGCATCTTAAAAATTGAAATCTACTCAACGTGCGAAACGCCCCGATGGTTTCGTTTGTTGAGCGATTTGGTTCGAACCAATACTGTTCGCCAATTTATTAAAACAGGCTGAGACAGGTGTGGATTTTGAATAAACAGATTCTGCGAATTTTTCTCCGCTATACGCCGTCGGATAATTGAATTCGTGATCCACGGACATGAACGATTTTAGTAGTATAAAAAGAGCGAGCTAAGACGAAGAAAATCATTGGTATCCGCACTGGAATGGCTGAAAGCAGGTGACAGAGAAACGAACTTGACCGCAGAATGCTGAACCAGAAGTAACTGCTTCTGAAAGACTCGACATTTGCTGACGCTTGCGAGCGAGCAGCGATCAGCAAGCAACAAGCGACGTGCGACGCGAAGCGAAATAGGCCCGATTCGACACTTAGTGCGCCTTCGCTTCTTCCTAAGTGGAACAAGTACACATGGCTCGATGTATTGGTTCGAACCGTACCTCGACGCTATAGCAGAATAACAGAGGCCACCGAATTGCACTGTGCTGGCGTCGGTGCGCGCATTCGTGCATTTTCATTCGTCGCAACCAAAACGCTGCTAATGCAATGCTTGCGACGCGTATCTTGTTCATGAGCGAGTTGGCGAATCGTGCCGACATGGTGGGCACGGACATCGATGCAGTGCGGCGTGGCATGGGATCGTGCCGTCAAGACGAGCTTCGGTGATACAAAGCGAGACATCGTTACGAACTGTGGCGACGCTTTCTTGCGCCGATCTCCCGCACGCTCTTTCGAGCTAATCGCCCCGACACTTTTTAGCTTTTCCACCGAAAGCGGTCGGACGTTTTAGCCTGCCAGACTGCCTTGCAGCGTTGGCAGACTAGAACCCTGGCACCGTCATAGGACGACTCTCATAAACCGTCAGGTTCACTGGGAATTTCAGGTGTTCTTCTATATATTTGACCAAGGAATCCGCTTTTTGTCCCCCGGCAAAAACGCTTGATTACGGTCTCTCCTGCTTCCCATCAGCGTTTGGCAAATGGCAACGCGTGCGTCTTTGGGCACAGCAGTCTCTCAAACGCAAAGCCAACAGCGCAGCGTTTCAATTTCTGAAAATGCGCTTCGTCTTTTCTGGGATAACAACTAATGACAATCCGAATCGGAATTTCTGTCGTAACGCATCAAGGACAGAACATCTGGCAGAACGGGCTTGGGCAAAATGTCATCTTCTTGGCGGAAGCTCTCCAACGGTTGCCGTTCGTAGAAAGCGTTTCGTTGATTGATGTTGGCGATCAAAACGCGATGCCGCCGCAAGTCGATCTGTCGTCTAGAAGGGTGCGCATCATGCGCGCAGCGGATGCAACCAATCTTGTCGATGTGATTTTCGAGATGGGCGGCGCGCTGGATACCCAGTGGCTTGATCTCATGCGCGCACGCGGCAAGAAGGTGGTTTATTACTGCTGCGGGCAGCCCTACGTTGGTCTCATTGAGGCGCCTGTTTTCGATAAACCGGTTCACGTCATGCGGCCGGACCGCTATGACGAAATCTGGTTGATGCCGAAAGATCGGTTGTCAATCCCCATGATGCGTACGCTCCACCGTTGCGACGTTCATCTCGTGCCATTCATCTGGCATCCGCAGTTTCTCGAACAACGCATTGCCGAAGTAAGCGAACACGGACTCCATTTCGGATATCAGCGTCGGAGCGGAACTTCATTGGAAGATCCACCACATGCGCAGGGCTTTCGTGTCGCAATGTTCGAGCCGAACATTTCAGTTGTGAAGACGTCGAGCATTCCGATGTTGGTATGCGAAGAAGCTTATCGAGCCGTACCTTCGAGCGTGTCGCACATGCATGTGCTCAACTCGCTGCACATGAAGGATCATCCGACGCTCGTGCAAATGGCGAATTCGCTTAACATCGTGAAAGACAGCAAGGCAACATTTCACGGTCGAAATGACATTGCAGGCTTCATGGCGCAGTACGCAGATGCCGTCGTCTCTCATCAATGGGGAAACGACCAGAACTATCTTTATCTTGACGTCTTGTATGGCGGCTATCCGCTGGTGCACAACTCGCCTTGGCTCGACGCGGGCTACTACTACCCGGATTTCAACGCGCAAGAGGGCGGCCAGCAACTCTTATTGGCTGCTCGCGAACACGACGCATCGCTAGCTGACTATCGCGCACGAGCCCAGCGTGTAATCGACTCAGTCAATCCGTTTCAACAAGCAAATCTCGATAGTTTTGCCAATCGGTTGCTGCACCTCTGCAACCACAGCACTGTGAAGCTCGGCGTATGAACAAGCAAACAAAACCCCGCATGCCGGAGCGGTTGAATGTCGGCGTTTCCATTTTTATCCGAAAAGGCGAGCAGTCGCTCTGGGAGAACGGCATTTTCCAGAACTGCCTGTATCTCGTCATGCTGCTTAAGCGTTCTCCGCGCGTAAAAGCCACTTATTTGGTGACGGGCGGCGGCGATGGTGGCCCGGAGGACGCCAAGCGTTTCTTGGTCGATTCGCCGGCACCGCTCATCGACATGGAAACAGCCATGACGAAGCTCGACGTAATGATCGAGATGAGCGCGCAGCTCAATAAGGAATGGTCGATCAAGTTTCGAGACGGCGGCGGAAAGATCGTTACGATGCGCGTGGGTAATGACTACGTCATTGACATCGAGCGAATGGTCTTCAACCTGCAACACGCGCTGCTTATCTCGGGTGCGCCGTATGACGAGGTTTGGACGCTCCCGGAATACGAGCGCAGTTGTGCGCCATACTTCGAGACGCTCTTCCGTGCGCCCGTGAAGCTGATGCCGCACCTTTGGAGTCCTGTGGTTCTCGACCGCGAGGTTGCGAAATTGCCGGAAGGCCAGACGTTTGGATATCAGCGTGGCCGTGGCCGCTGGCGTATCGGAATCTTTGAGCCGAATGTCTGCATGGTGAAAACGAGTTACATCCCCATGCTCTGCTGTGAAATGGCGCATCGGGAGAATCCGGACATGATTGAACGTATGTACGCATACAACACGTTCAAACTCAAAGATCATCCAGGATTCGCAGGATTCGCGCAGAGCCTGAACATTGTCAAACATGGGCTCGGCTTCTTTGAGGGGCGTTATCCGTTCGCGCAGATCGTACCAGTATCGGTTGATGCAGTTGTGAGCCACCAATGGGAGAACCCACAGAACTATGTCTATTACGAAGCCTTGTACGGTGGTTATCCGCTAATTCATAACTCGCATTTGATCGGCAATTGCGGTTATCGTTATCACGACTTCGACTGCGAAGAAGGCGGCAGGGCTTTGCGTCGCGCGTTCGCCGTACATGACGACAACCTCGCCAGCTACCAGGCTAGCGCGAAAACGTTTCTGAAGACGCTGGATCCGGAAAACGAAGAAAACGTACGGCTTTATACCCAAGCTATCGAAGCAGTTTATGCAAGAACCTGACAACTACGGGCAGCAAGCCTGTGACTGTGATGCGGAGTAGTGAGCGATGAAGAAGTTGCGTATTGGAATCACGATCGGACTGCATCATGAGGCCGAGACGCTGTGGAACAACGGCATTAAACAGAATGCTGTTTTCCTCGCGGAAGCGCTGAAAAATTGCCCGAACGTTGAAAGCGTCGTGCTGGTCAATACGACGCATGTGGCGATCACGGACAGATTGCCTTGGGATTTAAAGCGCTGGCCTACTGTCACCTTCAACGATGCGAAAGACAACGTCGACGTATTGATAGAACTCGGCGGCCAGATCGATCCGGCCGCGACAGACTACCTCAAGCGGCGCGGTGCACGGCTGATTTCTTATTGTTGCGGCTTCGAGTATGTGCACGCAATGGAGTCCGTCATATTTGGCAAGCCGAGCTTTGGTGAAAATCTGTTCGTCAATCAGCGCTACGACGATATCTGGATGATTCCGCAGGTTGCCAATATTAGTCAGGCGTATTTCGAAGTTTTGCGAAGACAAAGCGCTCAGGTTGTGCCGTTTATCTGGAGTCCGATTTTTTTGAATGAGCGGACCGCTAAATTGCCGAACTCGGGTGAATACCGGCCTCGCACCGGACCGCGCCGACTTAGCGTGATGGAACCGAACATCAACGTTGTCAAATTCTGTCTTTATCCAACGATGATTGGTGAGCTTGCCTATCGCGAGCAGCCAGACCGTATTGAACTGCTGCAGGTCACGAACGCTCAGCATCTTGCAGTAAATTGCAAAGAATTTATCTCGTTGATGAATCAGCTCGACATTGTAAGACAGTCCAAGGCTGTGTTCCTGGGCCGTTTCGAAACTCCTACGTTTCTTGCCGAGCGCACGGATATCGTGATCTCTCATCAGTGGGAAAACCCTCTGAATTACTTCTATTTGGAAGTGTGCTGGCAGGGATATCCGCTCGTTCACAACGCCACTCTGTGCACAGATATTGGTTACTACTACCACGCCAACAACGTGCAAGAGGGGGCAAAACAAGTAATTAAGGCCATCGAGGTGCACGACGCCCAATACATGGCTTACCGAGACGCTCAGAGATCAGCGATCAATCGTTTCATGCCTGAAAATGAAGCACTGTCAAAAACATACACACAGTTGTTAAATTCGTTAATGGAAAGACCTGCACGTTGAGGTTCAGCGTTACTTAAGTCGCAACTGTAATCGGCCAGCGGTTTCAAAACCGCTTGGCTAGAGCACCACGGTTTCCTGAAGCTTAGGAAACCGTTTTTATTGATATCGAATTCTTTCCCTTCAGTAAATTGGGACGCGCGCCGGTCTCCGCTGTTGTTCAGTAACCAACGGATTATCACAAACGCTTTTAGCTGGGCTAATGCGGTTTGCGCCTAACTTTCATCAGCTGTGTTCTGCTGTATTCAATGCGACTTTTCTTAAATGCGCGAGGCACAGCGGAAAGTGTCGCCCGTTAATTGGATTTCTGGATTTTAGGAGGTGTCCGCTTCTAACACGGCGAACACATGAATATTCTGTGCCGTAGTTAGAAGGTTTTCCTTCGTGTGTTTTTTGTGAAAGACGGTCGTTTTTTGTGGATCAATACGGTTTATGAATAAGTCATACCGCAGTATTTGGAATGAAAAGGTTGGAACGTTTGTCGCGGTTGCGGAAACTACAATGTCGCGTGGGAAGGCGTGCACAACCGCAAACAACGTAGCGCGCGAAAGTGGAAAGACGTCGCAAACGGTTGTGACGCCATCTCTTCTATTGAAGGCGGCAGCCGGAGCGGGCGCGTCGTTAGCTCTCTATTTTGTTGCACCAAACGTTGCTTTGGCTGTCCCCACTATGGGCGCGTGCACTAACGGATCGGGGTATGGCTTCACGAATAGCAGTTCCGGGACGGTTTCAGGCAACAGTTGCGGAAACAACTCGTTCGCGAATTTGGGCGCGTCTTTCACTGGAATCGTGCTGCAGGACGACAATGCCTCGCCGACAGCCTACATGGCATTGGGAGGCGGCGTCGTCACCATAGGCGCGGCAACTAAAATTCAGATGACCCAGTATCTGGACATGACTGGTCACTCAATCACTAACTTGGCGAACGGAGCGATCACGGCTAGCAGCACGGATGCTGTCAATGGAGGCCAGTTATTCACCATATCGAACTCGCTCTCGACGGTTGTCAGTTCGGCGTCGCTCTCGCTCTCCACTAATATTAGTTCGATGTCGACGGGCATGAGTTCGCTGTCCACTGCATGGGGTAGTGCTTCAACCAGTCTGTCGACGGGCATGAGTTCGGTGTCAACTGCATGGAGCTCAGCTTCCGTCAGCCTGTCCACGGGCATGGGTTCCATTTCGACAGCTTGGTCGTCAGTCTCGAGCAGCACGTCGACTAGCGTCGGTTCCATGTCAACCTCTGTATCTTCCTTATCAACCGCCATAAGTTCGCTGTCCACCGGTGTTAGCACGACGACAAGTCGTGTGAATAGCTTGTCGACAAGTTTGAGTTCGCTGTCAACGTCGACGTCCACTGGCTTGAGCAGTGTTTCTACGTCAGCGTCGACACAATTTTCCTCTCTCTCCACTGGGCTTAGCACAACAGGCAGCAAGATCGATAGCTTGTCTACCGGGTTGAGCACCGTGAACAGCTCCGCGAACAGCTTGTCAACCGGGTTGATTACGGTGAGCAGTAACGTCAGCAGCTTGTCGACCGGCTTAAGTACAGCTACAAGCGCCGTAAATAGCTTGTCGACCGGCGTAAGCACCGCCAACGTTGCTGTGAGCAGTTTGTCAACTGGGCTCAGCACGACCAACAGCGCTGTGAGCAGCCTGTCGACTGGCTTGAGCACAACGAACAGCGCTGTAAGCAGCCTGTCCACCGGCCTGAGCACGACAAACAGTACGGTTAGTTCGCTGTCGATTGGCGTGAGTACCACGACCAGCCTGGTAACGAGCCTTTCGAGTGGTCTGAGTACCACGACCGCTACGGTGAGCAGCCTGTCGACCAGTCTGAGCACGACCAATAGCAATGTCAACAGCCTGTCGACTGGCCTCAGCACGACCACCACTGCGGTAAGCAGCCTGTCGACCGGCCTGAGCACCACCAACAGCTCGGTGAACAGCCTGTCGACCGGCTTGAGCACCACCAACAGCACTGTCAACACGCTTTCAACTAACCTGAGTTCGTTGTCCGTCTCGACATCGACCGGCGTTAGTTCGCTGTCGACGGGACTGAGCACCACCAATAGTGCAGTGAGTTCGCTTTCTACCGGCTTGAGCACGACCAACAGCCAGGTAAGCAGCCTTTCCACGGGCGTCAGCACCGCGAACAGCAAGGTCGATAGCCTTTCCACCGGCCTGAGCACGACCGCCGGTACCGTCAACTCGCTTTCAACCGGCGTAAGTACAGTTGTCAGTTCGGTCAGCAGTCTGTCCACCGGCCTCAGTTCGCTTTTCGTTTCGACTTCCACCGGCATTAGTTCGCTTTCCACAGGCCTGAGCACGACCAACAGCGCCGTCACTAGCCTATCGTCAGGTCTGAGCACGACGACCAGCGCTGTGTCTAGCCTCTCGACCGGCCTGAGCACGACCAACAGCACGGTGAACAGTCTGTCTACCGGCGTCAGCACGGCAAACAGCGCCGTAAGCTCGATGTCGACCAGCGTGAACAGTATCTCCACGGGCTTGAGCACCACCGGCAGCCGCGTCGACAGCCTTTCGACCGGTGTCAGCACCGTCAGCAGCAACGTGGACAGCCTTTCCACGGGCCTGAGCACGGCTAACAGCTCGGTCACGAGCATGTCGACCACGGTCAACTCTTTCTCGACTGGTCTCAGCACCACGAATAGCGCGGTGAGCAGTTTGTCGACCGGCTTGAGCACGACGACTAGCGCGGTAACCAGTCTGTCGACGGGTTTGAGTTCAACGAACACTACAGTTAGCTCGCTGTCGACAAACCTGAATTCGCTTTCTGCTTCCGCATCCACGGGCATCACGTCGCTGTCGACGGGCCTGAGCAGCACCAATAGCGCGGTCAGCAGCCTTTCCACGGGCCTGAGCACGACGAACATCGCGGTTAGCAGCCTGTCCACCGGCTTGAGCACGACGAGCAGCAAGGTCGACAGTCTCTCGACCGGCCTCAGCACAGCGACGAGCGCAGTGAGTTCGCTTTCGACGAGCGTGAGTTCGATGTCGACGGGTTTGAGCACGACCAACAGCGCGGTCAGCAGCCTATCGACGGGTTTGAGCACGACGAATAGCGCCGTGAACAGCATGTCGACCGGTCTGAGCACGACCAACAGTTCAGTCAACAGCTTGTCGACGGGCATGAGCACGCTGTCGGCCTCGGCTTCGACGAGCGTGAGTTCGCTGTCGACGGGTTTGAGCACGACCAACAGCACGGTGAACACGCTGTCGACGGGTCTGAGCACAGCCGGCAGCAAGGTCGATAGTCTGTCGACGGGCCTGAGCACGACGAGCAGCAAGGTGGATAGCCTGTCCACATCGGTTACTTCACTGTCGACGGGTTTGAGCACCACCAACACTGCGGTGAGCAGCCTCTCCACGGGTCTGAGCACCACCAACAGCACCGTTGGCTCTCTCTCCACGAATGTGAGTTCGCTCTCGGCGTCGACTTCGACGGGCGTGAGCTCGCTGTCGACCGGCTTGAGCACGGCCAATAGCTCGATCAACAGTCTGTCGACGGGGTTGAGTACCACCAATAGCTCCGTTACCTCGTTGTCGAGCACGGTTGGCATACTTTCGACCGGTCTGAGCACGACCAACAGCACCGTCAACGTGCTTTCGACGGGCTTGAGCACCACGAACAGCAACGTCACGAGCCTGTCGACCGTCGTCGGCAATGCCGTGATGTACGACGATTCGACGCATTCCCTGGTGACGTTGAATGCAGGCGGCTCGGCGGTCAAACTCACCAACGTGGCAGCTGGGACGAGCTCGCTCGACGCGGTGAACTTCGGTCAGTTGACTTCGCTTTCAGCGTCGGCGTCGACGGGCATCACCTCGTTGTCCACTGCGTTGTCGACTTCGGGCATCGACATCATTACGTCGCTTTCGACAATGGTCTCGACGGGCGTGAGTTCTCTCTCCACCGGTTTGAGTACAACGACTAGCACGCTAAGCAGCTTGTCCGCGTCAACTTCGACGGTTGTGAATTCTGTCTCGACAAGTCTCGACTCGCTGTCCACCTCGGTTTCGACAGGCGTCAGTTCGTTGTCGACGGGGATGAACTCGCTGTCGGCTTCGACTTCGACCGGCATTAGCTCGTTGTCCACCGGCGTGAACTCGCTGTCGGCTTCGACGTCTACTGGCATCAGTTCGCTGTCCACGGGCGTGAGCTCGCTCTCCACGGGCATGAGCTCGCTGTCCACGGCGCTGAATTCGCTGTCGTCCTCGACGTCTACTGGCATCAACTCGCTGTCCACCGGCGTGAACTCGCTGTCGAGCTCGACCTCCACGGCCATCAACTCGCTGTCGGCTTCGAGCTCCACGGGCATCAGCTCGCTCTCCACGGGCATGAGCTCGCTGTCGGCGTCGACCTCCACGGGCATCAGCTCATTGTCGACAGGCATGAACTCGCTGTCGGCTTCGACCTCCACGAGCATCAGTTCATTGTCGACGGGCATGAGCTCGCTGTCGGCTTCGACCTCCACGGGCATCAGCTCATTGTCCACGGGCATGAGCTCGCTGTCGGCCTCGACCTCCACGGCCATCAGTTCGCTCTCGACAGGCGTCAGTTCGCTCTCCAGCGGCGTGAGTTCGCTCTCCACAGGTCTGAACTCGCTGTCGTCCTCGACCTCCACGGGCATCAGCTCGCTCTCGACGGGGCTGAACTCGCTGTCGACGTCGGCCTCCACGAGCATCAACTCGTTGTCGGCGTCGAGCTCGACCGGCATCAGCTCGCTCTCCACGGGCCTGAACTCGCTG